>NZ_VRUW01000002.1:0-197384 GCF_008039475.1 Methylobacterium sp. WL12
GCCCCGACGGCGCCTCCGCCGAGCGTCGCCGTGGAGCCCCAGGCCGCCCCCGTTGCCGCCGCGCCGATGCCGGCCCCGGCGCCGGTCCCGCGGGTGGAGCGCGCCGAGTACGTCGGCACCTGGGGGCCGACCGAAGCCGCCTGCGGCCGGCGCTCGCGCCGGCGCGGCTACATCCCCGCGACGATCACCCCCGACCGCGCCAGCGCCGGGCGGACGATCTGCAGCTTCCACGACGGCCGCCGCACCGGCAACGCCTGGGTGATGGCCGCCGACTGCGCCGACCGCGGCCGGCGCTGGTCGTCGCAGGTCCGCCTCGTCGTCGACGGCGACCGCCTGACCTGGACGAGCGGAAAGGGCACCGCCTCCTACGTCCGCTGCGGACGCCGGGCGGGCTGAACCGGGCCGCCGCACCGCATCAGGCGGCGCGTCGTCCAAGGAAGCGACCGTCGCCGGCTTCGACGATGTGGCCGTAGAGGCTGAGCGTGGCGAGGATCTGCGCCACCCGCGCCTCGATGCGCCTGCCGCCGCGCTTGAACCCGCGACTGAGGGCGGCCGCATCCATCGGGCGGTCGACTCTGCGAAGGATGGCTACGACCGCGAGGGGCTGTTCGCTGCGGTCCGTGGGGAACGCCGGCAAGTCCCTGCCGATCGCGATCTCGGCCTCGCCGAGATCCAGGTCTTCGGTCCTCGCCCCGATCTCTCCGGCGAAGCGCGGGACCTGGTAGTCGGGCCGAAGCCAACGCACATGGCCCGCCGCCTCCTCGCGGGCCCGCTCCGCATTCAGCGCAACGAGCCGGACCAGGATGTCCGCATCGGACAATCCGTGCGGCCATCCGTAGGCGTCGGCGGTCAGCCGGTCGATCGTGTCGTGCAGCTCCCGCAGGATGAGGACGCGCCCGCGCGTTCTCACGTCCTCGTCGCGACTGCTGAGCGGGGCTCCGGCACGGATCAGGTCGAGCAGCTTGTAGACCTCCGTCAGGCCCAGGTCGGGATTTTCTTCCTGGATGACCTTGCGCGTCGAATCCAGCTCCTCTCCCATCGTGCGAAGCTGCATCCTCAGCTTGGCAGACAGTTCGGGAAACGGGAAAGGGTCGAAGCAACGCGTCTTCGAGTAGACCGAGTCGTTCCCGACGCCGAGCCAGCCGCCGGAGCGCTCGGCCCATGTGACGTGGATGTGGGACGACAGGATGGACAGGGTGGCCGCATCCTCGATCGCCATCACGACGATCTTGTCATCGCATAGGATATCACTGTCGATGAACTGAAAGAGGCGTTTTCTCGCCGTGTCGATCGTGCCGATGTACCGGCCGAGGTTCGCCAACGCGAAACGCATCTCGGGGCGCGGTTTACCGAAGAGCCACCACAAGTCCCGGTACGCCAGAACATCCTTGCTGGGCTCGCGGCCCTTGAGGCGGACCTGGTCGATGGCGTCCTGACGCTCGTCGCGCACCTCGAGCAGACGTTGATAGGCCTCGGGATAGCGCGCTCGGATGTCGTCGGGAGCGAGGCCGTACATGTCGATGACGAGCCTGGAGGGTCTGACGGATCGCAGGTCGAGTCCGTTCCGGTACGGCCGTATGAATTCCTCGATGCCCGCGCGTGTCCCGACCCCGAGCAGGCCAGCCTCCGCCTCGTTCAGGACGAACCTCTTTCCGTGCAACTTCACACCGTCGTGAGAGCAGCCTCGGTTCGCGAGAAGCGCCTTCGACTTCGTGATGTCGGCGCCGATCGTCAGGTCCGCGTTGATGATGCCGTCTTCCTCCACGTATTCGACTGCGATCTGCTCGTCGGAGGTGAGCTTTTCCTGCTTGATCCTTAGAAGGCGTCCCGCCGTCGTTTTTCGATCGCCGACCGTCATCGCGATCCGGACCTGCGCGACGCCGCCCTTTCCGCGATACCAGGGGTGATCGTCGATCGCCCACGCGATGCGGATCGGGCGTTTGAGACCCAGGTGATGGGCGACGACCTTGCGACTGAATCCCTGTGCGATCTTGTTCGTCGTCACGAAGCCGAACCGTTTCAGGATCGGCCCCGCAAGCTGGACGGCCGACCGATCCCACCAGCACATCACGAAGTCCGCGCCGCCGGGGACGTTCGGATAGGCGGCCCAGACGGCTGAGGCATAGCCGTGTCCGTATTCGCCGCGCAGGTCGCTTCCTGCGATGAACGGTGGATTCCCGACGATGAACTCGGCGTCCGGCCAGTCCGGCCGCCGGGCCTTCGGATAGGTCTCGACGGGTCTGCCATCTATCTCGACGATCGTCGGAAGCGGATAGCCGTCCCAGGTCAAGACGGCATCGTAGCCTTCGCCGCGTCCGAAGTTGATGTTCTTGAAGGCGCGCAGGATCGGCTCGGACGGGTGTCCGGTGCGGGTCCGGTAATGCTGCTGAAGGTACCCGATCCACACCACGAGCTCGGCGATCGCGGCGGCGCGCGGGTTCAGTTCCAAACCGAGGAACTGGTGCGGATCGACGGTTTCGCGATCCAGCCCCATGTTCTCGGCCTCGCCCAGGCGCGCCAGCGTCTCCAGCACCTCGCCTTCGAGGGTCTTCATCAGCTCGAGCGCGACGTACAGGAAGTTGCCGGTGCCGCAGGCCGGATCGAGGACGCGGGTGGCGCAGAGCGTGCGGTGGAACGCACGCACGTGGCCGACCGCCGCCTTCTCGTCCCCGCCCTGGTGGGCGGTCTCCGCTCTCATGAGCGCCGCCTGCCAGTCGGCCCGGAGCGGCTGCATCACGGTCGCCTCGACGAGACGCTGCACGTAGACGCGCGGCGTGTAATGCGCGCCGAGCCGTCGCCGCTCCGCCTTGTCCAGGGCCTGCTCCAGCAGCGTGCCGAAGATCGCGGGATCGACCTCCGTCCAGTCCTTCCGGGCGGCCGCCAGCAGCTCCCCGATCTCCTCGCGCGCCAGCGGGAACGCCGTCGCATTGGAGAACAGGTTGCCGTTGAAGAGGCGCAGGTGCTGCTGGAACCCCGAGAAGAAGCGATCCTGCTCCCGCGGCGCGTCCATCTTGGCCCAGAGGTCCGAGAGGAGCGGAGCGAAGACGCCCGGGCTTTCGGCGCATTCTGCCAGCAGTTTGGTGAACTTGCCCTTCGGCAGCAGGTCCACGCCCTCGGCGAACATCGTGAAAATGCAGCGCATCAGGAAGTGGGCGACCTCCTCGGGCGCATGGTCCGCCTCGAGCGCCTTGCTCACGGCGGCGAGCCGCGCGGCGATCTCGCGGGTGACCCTGGCCGCATGCCGCGCCGGATCGAGGCTGCCTGGGTCGGTCCAGATCGCCGCGAGCCGGGTGCGCACCGCCGGGTCGCGCAGGTCTTCGAGAAAGATGCGGAAGCCCTGGCGGTCGGGAAACGGCACGTAGGCCCGCCCGGTCCCGGAGAAATCGGCGAACACCTCCAGCGCGTGGCCGACATCGCAGGTGATGAGGAAGGGCGGTGCCACATGCTCGGGATCCAACAGGAAGACGTAGCCTTCCGCTTGGCGCCGGGCGTTCTGCATCATCACGTCCCAGCCCTTCGCGGCGGCCCGGCGCCCGAGCTGTTCTGGTTCGGCGGCAAGCCGGGAGAGCTGGGCGGCGGAGACCTGCCGCGGCGCGTTCTTCGCGCCGGGAAAGCGCGATTGCTTGGCTTCGAGGATGAAGTGCCCGCGCCGGTAGAGGTCGATGCGCCGGGGAGCCGTACCGCCGTCGCCCGCGCGCAGGCGCACGGCGCGCTCGAAGGCGTAGTCGTTGCGGGCGGTGTCGCCGCCGGCCGGCTCCGGTCGGGGTACGCCGAGCACGTCGCAGAGCTCGCTGAGGAACATCTGGTAGTTCGCGCGCTCCGCACCGCCCTCGCGTGCGGTCCAGCGTTCGATGAAGCCCTCGACGTCCAAACCCGTCTCCCCCCGCCGAACGGAAGGAAATCTCATCCAGGTCGAGAAATCAACCTCAAGTCATATACTGGATTGGCTTCGGAAGATCGCTCTCCCTCGAAAGTACCCGCGGTAACTGAAAATAATCAATGTTTTAGATCGACTTGCTAAAATTTCAGCATATGCGCATATCGCTCGAGGGCCGATCACCAGCGCCATTCTGGAGAAAAAATAAATCTAGAGTCTCCCAAGCATGGCGGACGCAAACGAAAAGAGGGCCGCCTTGCGGCGACCCTCTTTCCGACCTTGCGATGGTGGCTGGGACTTAGAAGTCCATCCCGCCGCCCATGCCGCCCATGCCGCCGCCGCCGCCCATGGAGGCGCCGCTGTCCTTCTTCGGAGAGTCGGCGATCATGGCCTCGGTGGTGACGAGCAGGCCGGCGACCGAGGCCGCGTCCTGCAGGGCGGTGCGCACGACCTTGGCCGGGTCGATGATGCCGGCCTGGATCATGTCGACGTACTCTTCCGTCTGGGCGTTGAAGCCGTAGGTCTCGGAAGAGGTGTTGTCGGTGATCTTGCCGACGACGATGGAGCCCTCGACGCCCGAGTTCTGGGCGATCTGACGGATCGGGGCCTCGAGCGCCTTCAGCACGATCTTGATGCCGGCCTGGACGTCGGGGTTGTCGCTCGAGAGGGCGGCGACCGCCTTCTTGGCGCGGAGCAGGGCGGTGCCGCCGCCGGGGACGATGCCCTCTTCGACAGCCGCGCGGGTGGCGTTGAGCGCGTCGTCGACGCGGTCCTTCTTCTCCTTGACCTCGACCTCGGTCGCGCCGCCGACGCGGATGACCGCGACGCCGCCGGCGAGCTTGGCCAGGCGCTCCTGGAGCTTCTCACGGTCGTAGTCCGAGGTGGTCTCCTCGATCTGCGCCTTGATCTGCCCGACGCGGGCCTCGATGTCGGCCTTCTCGCCCGAACCGTCGATGATCGTGGTGGTCTCCTTCTCGATGCGGATCCGCTTGGCGCGGCCGAGCATCGGCAGGGTGACGTTCTCGAGCTTGATGCCGAGGTCCTCGGCGATCATCTGACCCTGGGTCAGGATCGCGATGTCCTCGAGCATCGCCTTGCGGCGGTCGCCGAAGCCCGGAGCCTTCACGGCCGCGACCTTGAGGCCGCCGCGCAGCTTGTTCACCACGAGGGTGGCCAGCGCCTCGCCCTCGATGTCCTCGGCGATGATGACCAGCGGCTTGCCGGTCTGCACCACGGCCTCGAGCACCGGCAGCATCGCCTGGAGCGACGACAGCTTCTTCTCGTGGATGAGGATGTAGGGGTCCTCGAGCTCGGCGACCATCTTCTCCGCGTTCGTGATGAAGTACGGGGAGAGGTAGCCGCGGTCGAACTGCATGCCCTCGACGACGTCGAGCTCGGTCTCGGCGGTCTTCGCCTCCTCGACCGTGATCACGCCCTCGTTGCCGACCTTCTGCATGGCGTGGGCGATCATCTCGCCGATTTCCTTGTCGCCGTTCGACGAGATCGTGCCGACCTGGGCGACCTCCTCGGACGAGGCGACCTTCTTGGAGCGCGCGATGATGTCCTTCACCGCGGCGGCCGTGGCGAGGTCGATGCCGCGCTTCAGGTCCATCGGGTTCATGCCGGCGGCGACGTACTTGGCGCCTTCGCGGACGATCGCCTGGGCGAGCACGGTCGCGGTGGTGGTGCCGTCACCGGCGATGTCGTTGGTCTTCGAGGCCACTTCGCGCACCATCTGGGCGCCCATGTTCTCGAACTTGTCGGCGAGCTCGATCTCCTTGGCGACGGTGACGCCGTCCTTGGTGATGCGCGGCGCGCCGAAGCTCTTCTCGATCACGACGTTGCGGCCCTTGGGGCCGAGCGTCACCTTGACGGCATCTGCGAGGATGTCGACGCCACGGAGCATCTTGTCGCGCGCGTCGGAGGAGAAACGAACGTCTTTCGCTGCCATGTGCAGGATTCCTTTTCGTTAGTGGGGAAGCCCCAAGACCGGTTCGGGCCTCGAAGGGCGGTTTAAGTCAGGTGTCCGAAGACCTTAGGCGACGACGCCCATGATGTCGGATTCCTTCATGATCAGGAGGTCCTGACCGTCGATCTTGACCTCGGTGCCCGACCACTTGCCGAACAGGACGCGGTCGCCGGCCTTGACGTCGAGCGCGTTGATGCGGCCGGCCTCGTCGCGGGCGCCCGGGCCGACGGCGACGATCTCGCCTTCCTGCGGCTTCTCCTTGGCGGTGTCGGGGATGATGATGCCGCCCTTGGTCTTCTCTTCGCCTTCGATGCGGCGGACGACGACCCGGTCGTGCAGCGGACGGAACTTCATGAGCTGCCCTCTTGTTTGAATTCGCGAAACGGCGTTGATGCCGCGGTGGTCCGCGTCCAACCCTGCCGTTAGCACTCTAGAAAGATGAGTGCCAAGGCTGCGGGCGAGATAGCCGCGGCCCCTTGGCGAGTCAAGTCTGTCGCACCCTGCGACGGCCGTCGCACGCCGGGTTTCTCCCCTGATCGCACGCGCCGACGGAAGATCCTGCCATGCTGAGCCTGCACGGACCGGAGGGCGCGCTCGCGCCGAGCGAGGCGGGCGGCGCCGCCGTCCCGACGCAGGCCGTGTGGATCGACCTCAACGACCCGACGCCCGAGGAGGCCCGCGCGGTCGAGGAGGCCACCGGCATCCGGGTGCCCTCGCGCAAGGCGCTGTCGGAGGTCGAGAGTTCGAGCCGCCTGCGCCGGCTGAAGAACGGCCTGTCGCTCTCGACGCCGATGATCACCTTCGAGAGCACCGATTCGGTCCTGAACCCACTCGGCTTCGTGCTGACGAAGGACCACCTCGTGACGGTGCGATTCCATGAGCTGCGCGCCTTCGCCGAGGTGCGCAAGCGGGTCCACGAGGGCGAGGAGGCCAAGACCGGGATCGCGGTCTTCCTGCTGCTGATGGAGGAGCTCGTCGACAGCCTGGCCGACTCCCTGGAGGACATGGGCGCCGAGCTCGACAGGCTCTCCACCCGCATCTTCGACTTCGACGTGCGCGCCCGGCCCGCGAAATCCGACGAGGCGGCGCCCCCGCGCCGGCGGGACTTGGCGCTGCGGCGCATCCTGCGGGGCATTGCCCGCCGCGGGAAGGTGCTCGGCAAGATCCGGGCGAGCCTGCTCGGGCTCGAGCGCATCGTGCCCTTCGTCGCCGGCGCCTGCGAGCAGGTGCTGGCTCAGGAGGAGACCGACGCCCGCTTCGAGACGATCCGCCGGGACATCGAATCCCTCGACGAGTTCGAGACGCGGCTCTCGGAGAACGTCCAGTTCCTCCTCGACGCGGCCCTGGGCCTGATCAACATCGAACAGAACAACGTCTTCCGCGTGCTCACCGTCGTCTCGGTGGTCGGCGTTCCGCCGACGATGATCGCCTCGATGTACGGGATGAACTTCAAGCACATGCCCGAGCTCGACTGGGCCTACGGCTACCCCTACGCCCTAAGCCTGATCCTCGCCAGCGCGATCATCCCGATCGTGGTGTTCCGGATCAAGGGCTGGTTCTGAGACGCATCAGACGGAGAGCCGCCGCTCGACCGCGGCGAGGATCGTCTCGCGCACGCCGTCGAGGTTTTCGGCGATCTCGGCGTTGGTGATGCGCAGGATCGCGAAACCGCAGGATTCAAGGGTACGGGTGCGCGCCGCATCCCGCTCGCATTCCTGCATCGTGGAATAGGTCGCGCCATCCACTTCCACGATGAGGTTCGCCTGGATGCAGACGAAATCCGCAACATAGCGATCGATGGGGCACTGGCGCCGGAACTTTCAACCATTCAGTTGGCGCCTTCGGAGCACGGGCCAGAGCTTGGCTTCGGCTCGCGTCTGCGTGCGACGCAAACCCCGCGCGTAAGCGATCTGCTCCATAAAGGCCTCACGGCGCGACGGTGGCGGAAATCCCGCGTTTTCCGAGACATGGCTCCTTCTCCCAGGGGGAGAAGGTTGGGATGAGGGGCGTAACGCCACCGAACTGCGCGCGATGTCGACAGCGTCGGCCGATCGACGAGCCCATGTCGCTGTCGGACCGAATCCGGCAGACACGTTGCGACCGGCGCGGTCCTTCCTGACGCCTCACGCCCCTCATCCTGTCCTTCTCCCCCTGGGAGAAGGGACCCGCGCACTATCCCACGATCGCCGAGAAATCCGCGACTTCGCGGGTGGCGGCGCGGAGCGCGTTGAGGAGGGTGAGGCGGTTCTCGCGCAGGCGCGGGTCGTCGGCGTTGACGGTGACGTGCTCGAAGAAGGCGTCCACCGGGGCGCGGAGCTGCGAGAGCGCCCGCATCGCGCCGGCAAAGTCCTCCTTCGCGACCGCGGCCGAGGCCTCGGTCCGGGCGGTCGCCAGCGCCTCGGCGAGCGCCCGCTCCTCGGGCTGGCCAGAGGCGGCGAGCGCGGCGTCGGGCTCGGCGTCGTAGGCGCGGCCGTCCTTCTTCTCCTCGATCCGGAGGATGTTCGAGGCGCGCTTCACCCCCGCGAGCAGGTTCTTGCCGTCCTCGGTGTCGAGGAAGGCGCCGAGCGCCTCGACGCGGCGGACGACCATCAGCAGGTCGTCCTGGCCTGGAAGCGCGAAGACCGCGTCGATCAAGTCGTGGCGGGCGCCTTTTTCGCGGAGGTAGACTTTGAGGCGATCGGCGAAAAAGGTGAGAAGACTTCCTTTGCCATCGACCAAATCCGCAAAACTCGACCCGGGGATACCCGCATTTTTTACAATATCCAAAGTCGTGCGCTGGCTTGGGATACCCTCGTTATGGCTTCGCTTGAAGTAGCTTGATCCGTCTGGAGTCAATGACCTTGCAAGATGAGCGAACGCAAAAGCCTGCGTCAGACTCAGTCTTAGCGAACAATCGACCGCGAGTCGCACGACCCCCAAAGCCGCGCGCCGCAATGCATACGGGTCCTTGCTTCCAGTCGGCTTCTCGTCGATCGCCCAGAACCCGACCAGCGTGTCGAGCTTGTCGGCCAGCGCCACCGCCACCGAGACGGGGTCGGTCGGCACCCGGTCGGACGGCCCGACCGGCTTGTAATGCTCCTCGATCGCAGCGCAGACGCTCGGGTGCTCGCCCTGGAGAGCGGCATAGCGAGCCCCCATCAAACCCTGCAGCTCGGGGAACTCGCCAACCATCTCGGTGACGAGGTCGGCCTTGGCGAGGCGCGCGGCGCGCTCCGCCAGCTCGGGATCGGCGCCGACCAGCGGCGCCAGTTCCTTCGCGAGCGCCGCGATGCGCTGCACCCGCTCGCCCTGCGTCCCGAGCTTCTCGTGGAACACGATGGTGTCGAGCCTCTGTAGTCGGTCTTCGAGGCGGATCGCCTTGTCCGTCTCCCAGAAGAACTTCGCGTCCGAGAGCCGGGCGCGGACGACGCGCTCGTTGCCGGCGGTGATCGCGGCCCCGCCGTCCGAGGCGACGAGGTTCGAGACCAGAATGAAGGCCGGCGCCAGCGCGCCGCCGGCTTCACGCACCACGAAGCATTTCTGGTTGGCGCGGATGGTCGCGCGCACCGCCTCGCCCGGGATGTCGAGGAAGCTTTGGTCGAAGGTGCCCATCAGCACCACCGGCCATTCCACGAGGCCGGCGACCTCCTCCAGCAGGCCCTCGTCCTCCACAAGTTCGAGGCCGCGGGCGAAGGCGAGGTCGCGGGCGTCGTGCAGGATGATGTCCTTGCGGCGGTCCGCGTCGAGCACGACCTTGGCGCGCTCCAGGTTCTGGACGTAGTCGTCGAAGCGCCGCACCTCGATCGCTTCCGGCGCCAGGAAGCGGTGGCCGTAGGTCGTCGCCCCGGCCACGATCCCGCCGACCTCGAACGGCACCACGTCCGGCGTCTCGGTCTCCGGGCCGAAGGTCGCGACGATCGATTGCAGCGGACGCACCCAGCGCAAGGCCCCCGCCTGCGCCGAGGCCGCGCCCCAGCGCATGGATTTCGGCCAGGGGAAGCTCTTGATGATCGCGGGCAGGATCTCGGCCAGCACGTCCAGCGTCGCGCGGCCGGGCCTCTCGATCACCGCGAGGTAGAACTCACCCTTCTTCGGGTCGACGACGGTCTGCGCCTGGTCGAGGCTCGTCAGGCCGGCGCCGCGCAGGAAGCCTTGCACCGCCGCATCCGGCGCGCCGACCTTCGGCCCGCGCCGCTCCTCGCGCACGGCCTCGCCGCGGGCGGGCAGGCCGGCGACGTGGAGCGCCAGGCGGCGCGGCGTCGCGAAGGCCTTGGCGCCGTCGTAGAGGAAGCCGCGCTCGACCAGGGCGTCGGTGACGAGCTTCTTCAGGTCCTCGGCCGCACGCCGCTGCATGCGGGCCGGGATTTCTTCGGAGCGGAGTTCGAGCAGCAAATCGGGCATGCGCGCGGGAATAGACGCCCGCTCGGCGTCCGTCGAGACGAAGCGACGCGGAAGGCGCGGGATGCCACCGCCGATATCCGCTTCGCGATGCGCCTATGGCAGCTTCGACGACAGGATTGTCACCAGATCCCAGGTCTGGCCTGTCATCGACCGCACGTCGGCGATCAGCCAGCGCCCGTCCTCGCGCACGAGATCGTAGCGCAGATCCTGCGGCGTAGAGTTGCGGAAGGTCGCCTGCACCTGCGCGCGTTCATGATCGTCAGAGAGCGCGACCAGCTTCAGAGTCTTTTGCCAATTCGCCTCGGTGTCCTGCCCGTTGACAGTGAACGCGAAATCGAGGCGGCCGACCTCGTTCCCGGCCTCGCGGCGATCCCGCTCGTAGAGCGCGCGCAGACGCTTGGCGTAGAAGCCGACGGCCCCGGTGTCGTCCTTGGCGTAGAAGGCGCGCACGGTCTCGACCGGGTCGGTGGCGGATTGCGCCGCAGCTGGATTGGCGAGGCAGACCAGGGCCAAGGCGGCGAGCGCGACGCGGTTCATGCCGCGGCCGGGGCGCCGCCGGCCTCCGTCAGCAGCCAGGCTGCGCCGCAGGCCTTGGCCAGCTCGCGCACCCGCAGGATGTAGCTCTGGCGCTCGGTCACCGAGATCACGCCGCGTGCGTCGAGCAGGTTGAAGACGTGGCTCGCCTTGATGCACTGGTCGTAGGCCGGCTGCACCATGCGATGGCGGGCGCCCTCGCGCTCCGGCGCGCCGGCGTCGAGGTAGCTGCGGCAGGCCTTTTCGGCGTCGGCGAATTGGCGGAACAGCATCGTCGTGTCGGCCGCCTCGAAGTTGTGCCGCGAGTATTCCTGCTCGGCCTGCAGGAACACGTCGCCGTAGGTCACCTTGTCGGCGCCCGCGCCGCCGTTGAAGTTCAAATCGTAGACGTTCTCGACGCCCTGGACGTACATCGCCAGCCGCTCCAGCCCGTAGGTCAGCTCACCCGCCACCGGCGCGCATTCGAGGCCCGCGACCTGCTGGAAGTAGGTGAACTGGCTCACCTCCATGCCGTCGCACCAGCATTCCCAGCCAAGGCCCCAGGCGCCGAGGGTGGGGCTCTCCCAGTCGTCCTCGACGAAGCGGATGTCGTGCAGGGCGAGGTCGACGCCGATCGCGGCGAGCGATTCCAGGTAGAGCTCCTGCAGGTTGTCCGGGTTCGGCTTCAAGATCACCTGGAACTGGTAGTAGTGCTGCAGCCGGTTCGGGTTCTCGCCGTAGCGCCCGTCCTTCGGCCGGCGCGAGGGCTGCACGTAGGCGGCTTTCCAGGGCTTGGGCCCGAGCGCCCGCAGGGTCGTGGCCGGATGGAACGTGCCGGCGCCGACCTCCATGTCGTAGGGCTGCAAGATCACGCAGCCCTTGGCAGCCCAGAAGCGCTGCAGCGTCAGGATCAGGCCCTGGAACGAGGTCTTTGGGCTGGGATCGGCATCGCTCGGCATGGGGCTTCTTCGTCGTCGCGCGGGGGGAGGGCGCCCGGGGTTTAAGCGTGCGCCGCCCCATTGAGCAACCGCTAGGCCGGTGCGCGTGCGGGCCCGCACCGAATGTGGCGCGAATTCGACGGACAAGCGGAACCGTATCGGCACGGCCAAGTTTATTGCCCGACATCAGGATATCCGGCGCCCGCAGGGGCCGAACGCCACGGAACATCAGTCATGCGCAGCCTCGCCAAGAAGAACGTCACCGTCTTCGCGGTCCTCGTCGCCGCCTCGCTGGTCGCCACCCCCCTGGTGATGAGCGCCAGCAGCGCTTTCGCGACGGTGGAAGACACCGCCACGGTGACTGTGCCGGTCGCGGTGATGCCGGTCGAGGTCGCCCCGGTCGCGGCGCCCGCGATCAAGGCCGAGGGCTGCACCCGTAAAGTGCGGGTGGTCTACAGCGGCTACGGCACGCCGGACGCCACCTGCCTGGTCCGCTGATCGCCGGTTTGGCGGTCCCGCTCAGAGACCAAAGCGCGCCCAGGCGGCGCGCTCCTCCACCGCGGCAATCGTCTCGTCCGCAAGGCCGATCCCGCCCGGTGCCGCGCGACGCAAGAGGCGGCTGACGAACGACCCCTTCGCCTCCGCGACGAGCCGCATCTCGACGGTCTCGCCGAAGCGGGTCCTCAAGGTCGAACGGATGTCGCCAAGCGCGTCGACTAGACCGAGCTCCAACGCCTGCCGACCGGTCCAGATCGCGCCGGTGAACAGGTTCTCGCCGGCCTTCAAGGTCGGGCGCCGCGTCGTGACGAGGCTGGTGAACAGGTCCTGCACGTCCGCTTGGATGAGCAAAAGGCGCTCGACGTCGGCCGGGTCTTCCGGCCGGAACGGATCGAGCATCGCCTTGGCTTCGCCTTGGGTGTGGACGCGGCGCTCGACGCCGACGCGCGCGAGCAGCTTATCGAACCCGAAACCCGCCGAGACCACGCCGATCGAGCCGACCACCGAGGTCGGGTCGGCGACGATGGTGTCGGCCGCGCACGCGATCATGTAGCCGCCGGAGGCCGCCACGTCCTCGACGAAGGCGTAGACCGGCAGCTTCTTTTCCGTCGCCAGGTCGCGGATACGCCGGTGGATCAAGTGCGACTGGGCCGGCGCGCCGCCCGGCGAGTTGATCACGATCGCCACCGCCACCGCGCCCGGGGTTTCGAAGGCGCGCTCGAGGCTACCCGCCACGGTGCCGATCGACAGGCCGGGACGGAGCGGCGAGACCGCGCCGATGGCGCCATTCAACCGCACGACGGCGACGCGCGGGCGCGCCTTGCGGAAGCGCGCCGGCAGCAGGGCACGCACGAAGTCCGGAACGGCGAGGGGCATGGGGGCTCTGCTCGGGAAGAGTTGCGCCTTCCGAATTGGTCATCGGCACCGCTTGCGCAAGGCTTTCGCCAAGGGGCCGTCGTCGCACGACGAAGTGTTTCGCGTGTCGTCGATCGAACCGAAACAGGCCCATCGCCGTTTCAGGCCCGGCGGAGTGGTTTCCGTCCGGGCGGGGGCGCGATCCTCGACCGTGTCACAGGGAGGAGAGGACGTCTCGATGCGATCCTGGAAATTTCTGATGGTCGTGCTCGCGCTGCTCGGCGGCGCGACCGGGTTGAGCCTCTCGGCGAAGGCCGCCCCGATGAGCGTGCCGATCGCCGTCGCCCAGTCCGACGCCGAACCGCTCGTGCAGACCGCCCGCTGGCACGGCCGCCGGCACTGGCACCGCCATCACTGGCACCGGCATCACCGCTGGCACCGCCACCACCATTGGCGCCGCCATCACCATCACCGCCACCATTTCGGGCATCACCGCCGCCTGCGGTTCTACTGAGATGCGCTCGGGCGGTGTCCAGCACGCCACCTGATCCATACCCTAGACGAACTCGGCCGGAGCGAAACGGCTTCATGGCGGCCACGGCCGGCCGCGATGTAGGGCGTCCGCCTCGGCGGTGAAGGCGCCGTCCGCCCCTTGGAGGACGAGGGACGGACGCAGTTCCAGGGCGGCGCGGCTCCCCTTGGTCGCGCTGACGAGGATGCGGATCGCCGGACGATCCGCCCGGGCGTGGACCGGGCGGATCGCGACGCCGCCGAACCGATTGCGCAGGGCGTCGAGGCAGAGCGGTAGCGCGTCGGCCCTGTGGATCAGCCCGAGCCGGCCGCCGGCCCGCAGAAGGTCGGTGCAAGTGCGGATCCAGGCCTCCAATCCGCCGGGGGGAAATGCGTGCGCGGCCGCCTTGCCTGCATCCGGCGACGGGCGGTGGCGACCGGTCTCGAAGAACGGCGGGTTGGTCAGCACGATGTCGGCGCTGCCGGAGACGAGGGTGGCGGCTCGGCGTTCTGCCCCTGGACCGAGCACGTCGGCCTCGACGACCGAGACGCGATTAGCCATCGCGTTGGCCTCGGCGTTCCGGCGCGCCAATGCGGCGAGGTCGGGCGCGCGCTCGACCAGGATGACGCGGCTGCCCGGCGCGCGGATGCCAGCGGCGAGCCCGACGGCGCCCGTCCCGGCTCCGACGTCGCAGATCACGTCCCCGGCCCTCGGTTCGATCAGGCGCGAAAGAAGCACCGCGTCGGTCCCAGCACGGTGGCTCCCGCGCGGCGGCTGCAGCAGGCGCAAGGACCCGCCGAGGAAGTCGTCCGGCGCGGCATCCGAGGTCTGGCGCATGGTCAGGCGGTCGCGTCCCGCAGCTCGTGGCCGAGCCCGGCGTCGCGCAGGAGCCGGCGGGCCTGGGCCGCATGGTCGCCGGGCACCAGCAGGCGGCGGGGGAAGGCGCCGATCGAACCCTCCATCAGGCTCATGTGGTTGTCGGCCACGAGGACCGGGATATCAGCGCCCTCGAGCAGCGATTGCGCGAAGCCGATCAGGACGATGTCATTGGTGCGGATCAGTTCGGTCATCGCGGCCCCGTTCGCGGGTGGAGGGCGCTTTCGTCGCGTGCGCCGATCCATGCGGCGGCACCATATCCGGTTTCACGCGCGCATGTTGCGGTGCCCTGAAGCCCGTGCGAAGGGGTGGCGCATCGCGCGCTGCAATCAAAGATCGGTCTGGAGGCATCGGACCTTGGGTGTCGTCGTTTCCATCGAAGAGGGCCGCGCCGACGCGGAGGCGAGCTTGGCCGACCTCGTGGCCTTGGTCTCGGGTGGCATGGAGCGGGTGAACGCCCAGATCCTGTCGCGCACCGGATCGGACGTGGCGATGATCCCCGAGGTCGCCAACCACCTGATCGATTCCGGCGGCAAGCGACTGCGCCCGATCCTCACGCTCGCGAGCGCGGACCTCTGCGGCTATGCGGGGATCGACGGCGACGTGAAGCTCGCCGCCAGCGTCGAATTCATGCACACCGCGACCCTGCTGCACGACGACGTGGTCGACGGCAGCGACATGCGCCGCGGCCGGGTCGCCGCACGGATCAAGTGGGGCAACGAGGCGAGCGTGCTCGTCGGCGACTTCCTGCTGGGCCAGGCCTTCCGGATGATGGTCGAGGTCGGGTCGCTGCGCGCCCTCGACATCCTCTCGGCCGCCGCCACCGTGATCGCCGAGGGCGAGGTGATGCAGCTCACCGCCGCCAAGAACACCGGCACCTCGGAGGACGAGTACCTCGCGGTGATCCGCGCCAAGACCGCCGAGCTGTTCGCAGCCGCCTGCGAAGTCGGCCCGGTACTGGCCGGGCGCCCGGTCGCGGAGCAGGAGGCGTGCCGCGCCTACGGCATGAACCTGGGCATCGCCTTCCAGCTGATCGACGACGTGCTCGATTACGGCGGCACCAGCGCGGCCCTCGGCAAGAACGTCGGCGACGACTTCCGCGAGGGTAAGATCACGCTGCCGATCGTGCTCGCGGTGCGCCGCGGCACCGAGGAAGAGCGCACGTTCTGGCGGCGGACGCTGGAGCAGGGCGCGCTGGAGGAGGGCGACCTCGAGACCGCCCACACGATCCTGCGGCGCCACCACGCCCTCGAGGAAACGGTGGCGCGCGCCCGCGAGTACGGCACGCTGGCGCGGGACGCGCTCGATCCGTTCCCGGAAAGCCCGATGAAGTCGGCGCTGCTGCAGGTTGTGGATTTCTGCGTCTCGCGCGTCCACTGATCCTCGTCGTGGCGAGCCGGCGCCTGCGCCGGCCCGTCAGCGCAGGTAGGTCGCGACGGTCCACCAACCAGGCTGGGCCGAACCGATGGCCCGGGCCGCGCGCGAGGCCGCATGCCGGTCGGCGAACACGGCGAACACCGTCGCGCCCGAACCCGACATCCGCGCAAGCCGGCACCCGGGCTGGGTACGCAACGCCGTCAGCGCCGTGCCGATCACCGGCGCCACGGTGAGTGCCGGCGCTTCGAGGTCGTTGCGCGCCGGCCTGATCGCCGCGAGCAGCGTGTCGGCGTCGCCGCCGCCGATCTCGGGATGCGCCGCGCCGTCGAGCCTGTCTCCGACCTGAAGTCCGAGCGCCTTGAACACGGGGGCCGTCGGCACCGGCACGCCGGGATTGATCAGCACCGCCGGCAGCGGTGCGATCCCAAGCGTCGGGCCGATCTCCTCGCCGGCGCCCCGCATCATCCGCGCCCGCGGATCGAGGCAGACCGGTACGTCGGCCCCCGTCGCCCGCGCGGCGGCGATCACCGCGGGGTGGTCGAGGGCGAGCCCGTTCAGCTCCGCGAGGAGACGCAGGGCGGCCGCCGCATCCGACGACCCGCCGCCGATGCCCGCCGCCACCGGCAGGCGCTTGACGAGGTCGAACGCCCCGACCTTCAAATCCGGCACGCCGTCCGCGAGGTGCCGCGCCGCCCGGATCACGAGGTTGTCCCCGGTCGGCCCGGCCGGCCCGGCGGTCGGGCCGCTCACCGCGAGCGACAGCGCGGCACCGGGATCGAGGGTCAGCGTGTCGCAAGCGCCGGCAAACGCCACGAGGCTTTCGAGCACGTGATACCCGTCGCCGGGGCGACGCCCGAGGACGTGCAAGGTGAGGTTGATCTTCGCAGGAGCGCGGGTGGTGAGACGTGCCATCGCGTATTCTGGACCGATGTGGACGACGCCTCCAGCGAAGATGCGCCGCAAAGAAATGCCGGCTACCCTGGTTGGCAGCCGGCATGAACGATGGATTGAATCGGTGAAAGGCCGTTCAGCCGCCGCTCTTCTTGTCGGCCGCGCCGGGGGCCTCGGTCGGGGCCGGGGCCCCCTTGGGAAGTTCCGGGTTCTCTGCATTGTGCGGCGCCGCCACCGGGGCCGGCGGGTTCTCGGCGGTGGCCGTCGGCTTGTCGGTGTCCGGCAGGCCGTTCTTCAGCTTCTCGTTGATCTGCACGAAGTCGTCCGGCTCGGGGTTGAGATCCTTGGCGTGCTGCCACTGGAACTTGCCTTCGAGGCGGCGGCCGGCGCGCCAGTAGGCGTCGCCGAGGTGGTCGTTGATGGTCGGGTCGCCCGGCTTCAGCTCGACGGCCTTTTCCAGCTCGCGCACGGCGTCGTCCCAACGGCCGAGGCGGAAATAGGCCCAGCCGAGGCTGTCGACGATCATGCCGTCGCGCGGGCTGGCGTCGGCCGCCTGCTTGAGCAGCTTGAAGGCGTCGTCGATGTTGATCTTCTGATCGACCCAGGAATAGCCGAGGTAGTTCAGCACCTGGGCCTTCGCCGCCGGCTGGCTCGCCGGGACCAGCTCCAGGGCCTTCTTCAAGTCGGCCTCGGCCTTCGGCCACTGCTTGGCGCGCTCGTAGGCGGTGCCGCGGAAGTAGTAGGTGGTCCAGAAGTTCGCCTGCGGCCAGTCGCCGATCAGAGCGATCGCGCGGCTGTAGGTCTCGGCCGCCTCCTCGTACTTCTTGCGCGAGCGCTGGACGTTGCCCAGCGCCGTGATGATGTCGATGTCGTCCGGGTGCGCCTTCATCGCGGCGTCGAGATATTGAAGCGCCTCGTCGCCCTTGCCCGCCTGCTCGAGGTTGAGGCCGATCTGGATGTCGGCGTTGAGCTTCAGCGGCGAGGTGGCGGGGATCTGGGCGTAGGCCTCGTTGGCCTTCTCCGGCTGCTTCATCCGGTCGAGGGTGTCGGCCAGCGTCAGGCGGGCCAGCGCGTGCTCGGGTGCGAGGTAGAGGGCGAGCCGCAGGTAGACCACCGCCGGCAGCTCGTCGCCCTGCGTGGAGCCGGCGGAGCCGAGCCCATACAGCACCTCGCCGGCGCCTTCCTGCGCGTTGGTGACAAGGCGGGCGAGCGGCTTGCCGGCCTTCAGCTTGTCGAGGGCGTCGCGCACGATCGGGTGGCGCGGCATCAGCGCGTCGAAGTCGGAATAGGCCTGGATCGCCAGGTCGGTGCGGCCGGCATTGGCCTCGAACCGGGCGTAGGCGTCGACGATGCGCAGAGTGTTCTTGTCGGCCTCGTAGGCCGCCTTGAGGCGGCGCTCGGCCTCGGCCTGGTCGCCGGTGACGCTGGCGATGAGGCCGGCATGGTAGTCGCGGAAGGTGTTGTAGTAGCGCTCACCCTTGAGCTTGCTCACGGTCTCGAGCGCCCGTTTGCCGTCTCCGGCGCCGGCATAGGCCCAGGCGGTGAGCAGCGTCGCGGTCAGGTCGGCGGCCGCGCCGCGTCCGCTGCGCGAAAAATTCTGGCGGGCGGCGGCCCACTGGCCGGCCTTGATCTGCCGCACGCCGAGCGAGAGCTGCGCGAGCCCGTTGGTGGAGTCGCGGTTGACGAGGCGTTCGGCCGCGCGGAAGGCGTCGGGCAGGGCGCCGTCGGCCAGGAGCGAGACGAAGGCACGCTCCAGAAGGTCGGTGTTGCGCGGGTCGGCCTTCACCGCCTCGCGGTAGAAGCTCGCAGCCGCCGCGGTGTCGCGCGAGGCGCCGGCGATGTAGGCCGAGAGGAAGTTGCCTTCGAGGGACTCCGCCGGCTCGTATTCCGACATCGGGCTCGACTCCCGCGGCTGCACGGCGAGCGCGGGCCCGCACAGCGAGACGCTCGCGGCGAACGTCAGGGCGAGCACCGAACGGGTGCGACGGGGGCGGACATCGGTCATGGGCACCGTTCACGGCTCCTGCGGGCGCCGGCCCATCGCGGCCAGGCGGCGCCGAATTCGGCGGGGACACTGGACTCTTCCCGCCACGCCCGCAAGGCGAAAGGATGGCGCGGGCACGACCGCTCAAGGCCGCAGCACCCGTCGCGATTCTTAGGCTCGCAAGGCCGTGCGAGCGCGCTTTCCTTCCACCGGAGCCCTCCGGGAGAGGCGCGCTGCGTCGGAGACACGCTCTGCGCCGGAGCAGGTCTCCGGCCGCCTCCTGATCACATGTTCGGGTAGTTCGGTCCGCCCGGGCCCTCCGGCGTCACCCAATTGATGTTCTGGTTCGGGTCCTTGATATCGCAGGTCTTGCAGTGGACGCAGTTCTGCGCGTTGATCTGGTAGCGCACGCCGTCCCCGGCCGCCGCATCCTCGACCCACTCGTAGACGCCGGCCGGGCAGTAGCGCGCGGAGGGACCGCCGAACACGTCGTGCTCGGAGGCCTTCTGCAGGCCCATGTCCTTCACCTGCAGGTGGGGCGGCTGGTCCTCCTCGTGGTTGGTGTTCGAGAGGTAGACCGAGGAGAGCCGGTCGAAAGTGAGCTTGCCGTCGGGCTTCGGGTAGACGATCGGCGTCACCTCGGAGATCGGCTTGGTGCAGGCGTGGTCGGGCTTGCCGTGCTTGAGCGTGCCGAAGGGCGAGGCGTTGAGCAGCGTGTTCGACCACATGTCGAGGCCGCCGAGGCCCACGCCCGCGAGGGTGCCGTAGCGCGACCAGAGCGGCTTCACGTTGCGGACCGCCTTGAGGTCGGCGCCGATCGCGCTGTCGCGCCAGCCGGCGTCGTAGGCGGTGAGCTCGTCGCCCTGGCGGCCCGCCTTCAGCGCGTCGGCGATGGCGTCGGCCGCCTGCATGCCGGAGAGGACCGCGTTGTGCGAGCCCTTGATGCGCGGCACGTTCACGAAGCCGGCGGAATCGCCCACGAGGCAGCCGCCGGGGAAGACGAGCTTCGGCACCGACTGCCAGCCGCCTTCCATGATCGCGCGCGCGCCATAGCCGATGCGCTTGGCGCCCTCGAACACCTCGCGGATCATCGGGTGGGTCTTGAAGCGCTGGAACTCCTCGAACGGCGACAGGGTCGGGTTCTCGTAGTTCAGGTGGGTGACGAAGCCGACCGAGAGCAGGTGGTCGTCGAAGTGGTACAGCCACGAGCCGCCGCCGGCCTTGTTCGGCAGGGGCCAGCCCATCGAGTGGCGCACCAGGCCCGGCTCGAACTTGCCGGGCGCGAGCTGCCACAGCTCCTTCACGCCGAGCCCGTACTTCTGGTGGTCGCTGTGGCGGTTGAGGTCGAACCGGTCGATCAGGGTCTTGGTCAGCGATCCGCGGGCGCCCTCGCCAAAGATGACGTACTTACCGCGCAGCTCCATGCCGCGGGTGTAGTCGTCGCGCGGCTCGCCCGACTTGGCGATGCCGAGGTCGCCGGTGGCGATGCCGACGACGACGCCCCGGTCGTCGTAGAGCACCTCGGAGGCCGGGAAGCCCGGATAGATCTCGACGCCCAGCGCCTCGGCCTTGGCGCCGAGATACTTGGC
Source organism: Methylobacterium sp. WL12 (assembly GCF_008039475.1). Classification (NCBI taxonomy): domain Bacteria; kingdom Pseudomonadati; phylum Pseudomonadota; class Alphaproteobacteria; order Hyphomicrobiales; family Methylobacteriaceae; genus Methylobacterium; species Methylobacterium sp. WL12. The sequence goes on from NZ_VRUW01000002.1 coordinate 20,259, forward strand.
GACGTTCGACAGCGAGCCGACGAAGTTGCCGTGGTTCGACATGAACTTGGGGAAGAACAGGTTCGGCATCGTCACGCCGCTGTTCTTGGTCAGGTACAGGAACTCGTCGCGCTCCACCGCGGTCTTCAGCGGCCGCTCGGAATCGTCGCGCCAGTCCGGCACCAGGGTATCGAGGCCCGACGGGTCGATCACGGCGCCCGAGAGGATGTGGGCGCCGACCTCGGAGCCCTTCTCGACGACGACGACGTTGATCTCGTCGCCGCTCTCATGGGCGTGCTGCTTCAGGCGGATGGCCGCGGCGAGGCCGGCCGGCCCCGCGCCGACGATGACCACGTCGAAATCCATGCCCTCGCGTTCGGGATGCGCCATGCCTGTCGTCTCCTGCCGTGTCTCTTTCGTGCGCCCGGACCGCCCGCTGACGTGGGCCGATCGGTGGATGCGCCGTGTGCTGTCGTTCTGAACCCGTTCCAATGTAGGTTGGCAAGCCGCCGCTGGCAGGGGAGAGCGCGCGCGAGCGGCCAAGTCGCGCATCGCGGCGTCTCGGCGCCGCGCGGCGACGGCACCGATGCCGCGTTGTCTACAGGTGCGTCACGCCCCACATCATGCCCATGACATCGTCGGCGGACGCACAGCGCGACCTGATCGCGTATCTCGATTTCCATGTGGAGAGCGGCGTCGACCTCGCCCTCGACGAGGCGCCGCACGACCGCTTCCAGGAAGCCGACACGCCGGCTCCGACCCTGCGCCGCACAGCACCCGCCCGCGACGCGCCCGTCGAGGCCGCGCGCCGCGCATTGCCGCCGCGCGACGCGGTGTCGTCCCGCAAAGAGGCGCCGCCGGCACCGGAGAAGGCGCCGTCACCGCCCCGCACCTACGGACAATCTGCGTCGGCCAAGCCCGAGGAAGCCGCCACCGATGCCCGGGCCCGGGCCCGGGAGGTCGGGACGCTCGCGGAGCTGGAGGCGCTGCTCGCGGACTTCGACGGGTGCCCGCTGCGCTTCACGGCCAAGAACCTCGCCTTCTCCGACGGAAATCCCGCCGCGAAGCTGATGTTCATCGGCGAGGCGCCGGGCGCCGACGAGGATCGGGTCGGCAAGCCGTTCATGGGCCGCTCGGGCCAGCTGCTCGACCGGATGATGGCGGCGATCGGCCTCGACCGCACGATGGCCTACGTCGCCAACGTGGTGCCGTGGCGCCCGCCTGGTAACCGCGAGCCGACGATCCAGGAGCTCGCCGTGTGCCGCCCGTTCCTCGAGCGGCAGATCGAGCTTGCCGACCCCGACATCATCGTCTGCCTCGGCAGCCCGGCGACGAAGGCGATCACCGGCACCAAGGACGGCATCCTGAAGGCGCGCGGGCGGTTCTACCCCTACGCGATGCCCCATCGCACGGTGCGGGCGCTCGCCACGCTCCACCCGGCCTACCTCCTGCGCCAGCCGATGCAGAAGCGGCTCGCCTGGCGGGATTTTCGGTTGCTGCGCGCCGCCCTCGACGGAAAAGCTTGACCGTTCGAGCGGAACCCTCGCTCGGCCTGTGTCATTACCCTGCGACTCGCGATAACGGCGTCGTGAGAACGAGTGGCGGTCGAAATTATGCGCTGGGACGATTTTCGGAGTTCGGACAACGTCGAGGATCGTCGCGGCGAAGGCGGCGGCGGCGGGATGGGCTTTCCGGGCGGCGGTGCCGGCGGGCTCGGCATCGGCGCGATCGTCGTGATCCTGATCATCAGCTGGGTCACCGGCATCAATCCGGCGATCCTGATGGGCGGCGCCGAGCAGATGACCCGCGGCGGCGGCAGCCAGCGCGAGGAGCAGGCCGACCCGCAGACGCAGACGCAGACGCGGCGCAAGACGGCGCCGACCGACGACAGCGGCCGTTTCGCCTCCAAGATCTTGGGCAACACCGAGGACGTTTGGAGCCAGATCCTCCCGAACCAGACCGGCAAGCAGTACACCCCGACCACGATGGTGCTCTACACCGGCGGCACACGCAGCGGCTGCGGCTCGGCCCAGGCGGCGATGGGTCCGTTCTACTGCCCGCTCGACAAGAAGGTCTATCTGGACACCGGCTTCTTCAAGGAGATGGAGCAGAAGTTTGGTGTGAAGGGCGACTTCGCCTACGCCTACGTCATCGCGCACGAGGTCGGCCATCACGTGCAGGACGTCCTCGGCATCCTCGGCAAGGTCCAGGCCCGCCAGCAGCAGGCCTCGTCCAAGCGCGACGCGAACGCGCTCTCCGTCCGCATCGAGCTGATGGCCGATTGCCTCGCCGGCGTCTGGGCCAAGAACTCCAACGACAAGTACAATTCCCTGGAGCAGGGTGACATCGACGAGGCAATGAACGCGGCCAGCGCGATCGGAGACGACAAGCTGCAGAAGCAGAGCCAGGGCTACGCAGTGCCGGACTCGTTCACGCACGGCTCGTCCGAGCAGCGCCAACGTTGGTTCATGAACGGCTATAAGAGCGGCCAGACGAAGTCCTGCGACACGTTCCGTACCGCCAACAACTGAGCGTTGCCGGAATTTTGTCTTGGGACGTGAGGCTTGGTCGCTCTTCGTTCGCAGCGAGCCGGTGGTTCCACACTGAAAGTGGCTGAAGATCAGGTTTCAGAGTGGTGGTCGAGGCATGGCACCGCACCGTGGACGCCGTGCCCAGATCAGTTCGGTCCTATCGGGCCGAGCATTCAACAGAGGCGATGCGGCTCGTCCGTCAGCGAAGGATGTTCGGGGGCGTCGCTGGGCTCGCATTGAGCAGCGTGACCGTCACCCGCCGGTTCGGGGCGATGTAGGGGTTGTCGGGGAAGACCGGCTCGGTGTCGGCGCGTCCCACCACCGACGCGAAGTTCTCGTTGGGAACCCCGGCGCCCGACAGAATCTCGCGTACGGCGAGCGCACGCCCGGCGGTGAGGTTCCAGGGTTCGCCGGCCCGCGCCGAACCCGGGCGGGTGGCGGACGTGTAGCCGGTGATGGACAGGCGGTTGGGTAGCCGGCGCAGGGTGGGCGCCAGCGCTTCCAGCACGCGACGGGTCCGCTCGTGGGGGTCGACCGAACCCTCGCGGAACATGGAACGGCCGTCGTCGTCCACGAGGGAGACGTTCACGCCCTCCTTGGTCGGCTCGATCACGATGTTGCGCGACAGCTCGGCGATGTCGGGCATCTTCTGGAGCGCCTGCCGCAGGCTGGCCATGGCGCTGTAATTGGGCTGCACGCTGGCGGCCGGGCGCCTGGCATCGAGGTCGCTGGCGCCGCCCGCACTGGTCGGGCGCGCCCTCTCATCCTGCTCGGCTGAACCCGTCGCCTTCTCGCGGGGCGTGGACGGCTTGTTGCCCGACGTATCGAGGGAGGTACCATAGAGCATTCCGCCAGCGCCGCTGGTAGCGGGGCTCAAAGCCGCCGGCGCGAAGTATTCTGCCAAACCGGCCTTCTGCTCCTGCGTCGTCATGCTAATCAGCCACATCAACAGAAAGAACGCCATCATGGCGGTCACGAAGTCCGCGTAGGCAATCTTCCAGGCCCCGCCGTGGTGCCCGTGCGCGGCCTTCTTGACCTTCTTGATGATGATCGGCTGGAGCGCCATGATCGTCGCGTCCCTTCTCGAGATGGGGTCAGATCTAGGCGGGCAGGGCGGCGGTCGCCGCTTCCACTTCGTTGAAGGTCGGGCGGACGTCGCTCATCAAGGCCTTGCGGGCGAATTCCACCGCCATCACCGGCGGCTGGCCGGCGATGTGGGCAAGGAGACCAGCCTTGAGCGAAACGTAGTATTTCGACTCCGCCTCGAAGAGGCTCTTGAGCGACTGCGCCATGGGCCCGAAGAAGCCGTAGGCGACGAAGACGCCGAAGAAGGTGCCGACGAGCGCGCCGCCGATCAGATGGCCCAGCACCTCCGGCGGCTCCTTGATCGCCCCCATCGTCTTGATCACGCCGAGCACGGCGGCGACGATGCCGAGCGCGGGCGTACCGTCGGCGAGCGACTGCATGGCCGAGACGATACGCTCCTGCTCCTGGTGGTGCGTCTCGAGTTCCTCATCCATGAGCGCATCGATTTCGTGGACGTTGTTGGCGCCCAGCGTCACCATCCGCATGTAGTCGCAGACGAATTCGACCGCGTGATGGTTGGCTGCAAAGGTCGGGAAGGCGTTGAACAGCGTCGACTCGCTCGGCTCTTCGATGTGCGGCTCGAGCGCCATCAGGCCTTTCTGCTTCGCGAGCTTGAACAAGGAAAACTGCATTCCCAGAAGCTCGACATAGGCTTGCTGGTTGTATTTCGGCCCCTTCACGAGCGTGCCGAACATGGCGGGCACGGCCTTGAGAACCGGCCCGGTGTTGCCGATGATGAAGGCCCCGATCGCCGCACCGAGGATGATGACGAACTCGAACGGCTGCCAAAGCACTTCGAGGTGGCCGCCCATCGCCGAATAGCTGCCGAAGACGCAGGCGAAGACGATCAGGGTGCCGACGATCAGCCGCATGATGTGCCATCCTTGGCCGGCAGCAGGGACAGCCCGCGCGAAGCCGTTAACGATCCGACAAATCACCGAGGAAGGTTAATGGCGGGTTTCGCGCTTTGGCCGGAGGCTGGATCGGGCAACGCAGCGCTCGCCTCCCAACCACCTGTGAGGGCTGAGACACAAGGTTCGGTGGCTTCGGCGCACGACAACGTAGGTCGGACGAGCGGCCAAACTGATCTAGAGGAAATGGTGGACGGTGCAGGGATCGAACCTGCGACCTTTCCCGTGTGAAGGGAACGCACTACCGCTGTGCTAACCGTCCATCCCGCGCGGCGAGCCCTTGGGCCGCCGCGATCCCGATCGACCAGCGCTGACGCCGTCGATCCCGGAACGAGGGCCTTCTAGGGCCGGCTGCGCGGTGGCGTCAAGCTGCAGAACCGATGCGATCACCGATCGACATCGACGACCGCACCGGTTCCGGCCGGATTTCCGCTCCGCGCTTGTCGGCCGCCGCGGCGCCCCATCCAAGGAACGCCGGGTTCCGGCTGCCTGGAAGCGTCGCCGACCGCGCAATCCGTCGCCACGTGTTTCCGCCGTCTACGCGCGACATCCCGGTCGGGCTGTGGCGGAGAGGGGCAATTGGAGGTTAAGACGCCGCCATGGCTCCTCTTGTCCGCTTCGCGCCGTCGCCCACCGGCTTCCTCCACATCGGCAACGCGCGGCCCGCGCTGCTGAACGCGCTCTTCGCCCGCGCGAACGGCGGTCGCTTCCTGCTGCGGCTCGACGACACCGACCGCGAACGCTCGACCGAGGCCTTCGCCGAGGCGATCGAGACGGACCTCGCCTGGCTCGGCATCGTGCCGGACCTGCGCGCCCGCCAATCGGACCGGACGGCGGTATACGACGACGCCGCCGACAAGCTGAAGGCGCTCGGCCGGCTCTATCCTTGCTACGAGACGCCGGAGGAGCTGGAGCGGCGGCGCAAGCGCCAGCTCGGCCGCGGCCTACCCCCGATCTACGATCGCGCGGCGCTCGCGCTGAGCGACAACGAGCGCGCCGCCATGGAGGCGGAAGGCCGCATCCCGCATTGGCGCTTCAAGCTCGAGCCGCGGGCGGTCGCCTGGGACGACCTCGTCCGCGGCACGGCGCACGTCGATTGCGCCTCGCTCTCCGACCCCGTGCTGGTGCGCGCCGACGGCAGCTACCTCTACACGCTGCCCTCGGTGGTCGACGACGCCGACCTCGGCGTCACCCACGTGATCCGTGGCGAGGACCACGTCACCAACACCGGCGTACAGGTGCAGATCTTCGAGGCGCTGGGGGCTGCGCTTCCGGTCTTCGGTCACCACAACCTTCTGACGACGGCGGATGGGGAGGGGCTGTCGAAGCGCCTCGGCCACCTGTCGCTGCGGTCGCTGCGCGAGGCGGGCTACGAGCCGGCCGCCGTGCGCTCGCTCGCCGTGCTCAACGGCTCGGCCGAGGCTGTGCGCGCGGTCGCGACGATGGACGCGCTCGCCGAGCTCGTGAACCTCGCCCACATCTCCCGGGCGCCGGCCAAGTTCGATCCGCACGAACTCGACGGGCTCAACGCTCGCATCCTCCACGAGATGCCGTTCGCGGACGCCGCCGAGCGCCTGGACGCGCTCGGCATCCCGGCGGGCATCGCCGAACCTTTGTGGCTGGCGGCGCGGGCGAATCTCCACCGGATCGCCGAAATTCGCGACTGGTGGCAGGTGGTGGCCGGGCCGGTCGCGCCGGTGATCGCGGACGCCGTCGTGACCGACGCGGCGTTGGCGACGCTGCCGCCCGAGCCCTACGGCCCCGAGACCTGGAAGGCCTGGACCACCGCGATCCGCGAGCGGACCGGCGCCAAGGGCAAAGCCCTCTTCATGCCGCTGCGCCTGGCGCTCACCGGCCTGGAGCACGGGCCGGACCTGGCTGCCCTGCTGCCGCTGATCGGGCGCGATCGTGCGGCGCGGCGACTCGCGGGCGAGGCGGCCTGAGGCTATTCGGCGAGATCGAGGAGGTGCCGGCCTTCGCGGTCGTCGACCTCGATGATCCACAGGTCGGAATCGAAGCGGATCTCCTTGGTCAGGCGCTCCTCGGCATCGAGCGGCGTGCCCTCGGTGACCATCGCCACGAAACGGCGGCCGCCGGAATCCTCGCCCTCGAACAAAGCCTGCGGCGCCGGCCCGTAGAGGTCGGCGCGTCCGTCGAGGCGATCGACCTTGACGAAGATCGCGCCCGCCTCCGCCGCCCCGCGCCGCCGCTGAACCGCGGAGATGCCCTCGACGGCGAGGCGCCTCAGGTGGGCCGAGACCCAGAAATCGGAGCGCAGGCGCGGCATGGGACCTCCCAGTGCGGATGCGCGCCGGGCATGCGCCGCGCCGGACCGCGATGCAATCAGGCCGGGGGCAGGGCAGCGCGGGCGGCGAGCTCGCGCAGGGTCCGGCCGGCGGGTTCGCCCTTTACCGGCAGCTTGCGGTCGCGCTCGAACTTTTCGATCGCCGCGCGGGTGGTGGCGCCCATCAGCCCGTCGGCCTTGAGCGGCCCGTAGCCGAGCTTCGTCAGAGCCTTTTGCGCCTGCATCACCGAGGGCTGCGGTTTCGGTGCTGCGGCGGCCGCCTTCGGCGTGACCGAGGCGGTGGTCTCGCCGGACCGGATCAGGTCGGCGATCGCATCCCGGTTCGCAGGCTTGGCGGATTCGGCGGTCTTGGCCGGCGGCCGTGACGGCTCGGCGGGCCGCGCGGCTTCGGCCGCCATGTCCGGCGAAGCCTTCGGGACCGGGTCCTTCCGTAGCGCGTCTTGGCGAAGCGCGTCCTGGCGAATCGCGATCTTCGGCAGGATCGGCGCCGGGTGGCGGCCGGTCTGGTAGCCCAGCGCGTTCATCGAGACCATCACCACGGCGCCGAGCGCGACCACCCCGCCGAACAGCGTACCGGGGTTGCGCCGGCACATGCGCAAGGTCCCGCTGGCCACGGCCCCGAGCATCACCCGCCATTCCGAGGCGTCGGCATCGGTGATGGCTGCGCGAGGTGGTGTCGGGTGGCGGGCGGCCTTGGCCGGGCGTGCGCTGCGGGCCTCGCCGGCGACGGTGATCTCGCGATGGTCGCGCATCTCGGACATTCTGTCTCCCCGTTGCGTTTCGGATCAGCCGGCGCGGCGCAGGCGCGCGGCTTCGTCGGGCTCCCGCACCACCGTCGGCCCGCTGTCGAACAGGCCGAGCGGCAGGCGAACGACGGCGCCGGTGGCTGGCGCATTGCGGGTCGTGCGCACCCGGGCGGTCAGCGGCGCGGTGCCGAGCGCGCTTTCGGGCTGGCGGCAGGCCTTCGGCAGGCTGACGGTGACGGTCGTCCCCGCATCCGGCGCGCTCTCGATCGTCATGGCGCCGCCGTGCAGGCCGACGAGACCCTGCACCACGGACAGGCCGAGGCCGGTACCCTCGTGGGTGCGCTTGTAGCCGCCGGTCCCCGCCTGGAAGAACGGCGTGCCGAGCCGCGGCAGGTCGGCTTCCCGGATGCCGATGCCGGTATCCGAGACGACGAGGTCGAGGCCGGTCTCGGTCCTGCGCAGCGCCACCTCGACGCGGCCGCCGGCGGGCGTGAACTTCACCGCGTTCGAAATCAGGTTGATCAGCACCTGCCGGCAGGCACGCGAATCCGCGGTGATCTCGATAGAGCCGTGCGCGGGCGTCGGCACGAGGACGATTCCGGCCTCGTCGGCCTTGAGCTTCATCAAGTCGCAGCAGCTGCGCACGAGAGCTGCCGCGTCCACCGTCTCCGGCGCGTAATCGAAGTTGCCGCTCTGGATCCGGCTCATGTCGAGCAGGGTGTTGACGACGCTGAGCAGGTGCTGCCCCGAGGCGCCGATGATGCCGGCATATTCCCGCGCCCGCTCCGGCCCGAGCACCATCGCGCCTTCGCCGGCCAGCACCTCGGAGAAGCCGATGATGGCGTTCAGGGGCGTGCGCAGCTCGTGGGTGACGTTGGCGAGGAAACGGCTCTTCACCTCGTCGGCGCGCTCGGCCTCGGCGCGGGCCCGCTCCAGTTCCTCGGCATGGCGGCGATGCTCGGTCACGTCCCGGGTCACGGCGACGACGCCGACCGGGCCGGACGGACCCTGCGCGATCCGGTGCGCCCGCATCTCGACATGGATCAGCCGCGCACCGTCCTGCCGCCGCGCGGTCGGGTCGACGTTGAGGCGCAGCTGTACCGTGGCGGGCTTGCCCAACGCCGCGACATCGCTGATCGCCTGCAGGAAGGCGGGGCGGTCGGCGACGTGGACGCGCTCCAGCAGGCCGTGGCCGCGCAGGCGCAGGGCGTCGGTGCCGACGAGGGTCTCGGCCGAGGCCGACGCCTCGATCACCCGGCCGTTGGCGTCGTGCCAGGTGACGAGGTCGTCGATCGCGGCGAGCAGCATCCGGTCCCGGGCCTCGTTGTCGCGCATGCGCTTGCGCCATTGGCCCTCGTTGCGCATCTGCTCCAACACCTGCGCGGCGACGTGGCCGATGGCGGTGATGGCGAAGACCGGCAACGCCACGGTGGCCGAGAGCGCGACCGTCGGGCTGGTGACGATCCAAGAGCCGGCGAGCGCGACGCCGAGCACGCCGAGCATCGCCAGCAGGGACGCGGCGACGGTCGCCCGCTTCGAGCCGGAGACCACCGCTTCGAGCGGGATCGCCACGAGCCAGACGGTCGCGGCCGACTGCACGCCGCCGGTGAGCCCGGCGAGGCAGACGATCAGCCCGGTGAGGCCGGCGGAGGAGACCGCGTGAGCGACCCAGAGCGAGCCGGTGCGCGAGAGCAGGACGGCGGCGAGGACCGGTAGGAACAGGCTGGCGATGGCGAGGACTTCGATGCCCGAGGGCACGCCGCGCCACAGCAGGTAGGGCGGCAGCCCGGCCATCATCACCGCGCCGGTGGCGAGGCGCGAGACCAGGAAGCGCTCGTGGCGGAAGCGCACGGCCGCGTCCTCGATCGCGGATTCATGCACGAAGCTCGCAAGGCGGGCGTCGAGCAGCGCGGGCAGCCGGTGTTGAATACGCAAGACAGATACGCGCAACGCACAAGACCCAAGACCCGGGGCAGCCAACAACGCGGCATCCCAGGAAATACTCGGCCTTCGCGCCCCCCGGTTCGGTGACGAACGACTAGGAGCCGACCGTCGCAGACCCGGCTTAAACGAGTGTTGCGCGCCGGCTTCCGATCACCCGGATGCTTTCCACAACGTAACCGTGACTGTGCGCCGTCGTCCCGAATGCGGTTCGTTCACCATCGACGCCGATTTCCGCGCTCAGTTGACGGCGGGTTCAGGAAGTCGGCGCCACCCTCGGCCAGTCCAACCCGTCCGCCGTCCGGATCACCGTTTATGTCGTTCCTGTTGCGAGCCGCCCTGGTGATCGGCGCGTTGTCCTATTTCGCGGCGACGCGCGACCAGCCCTCGACGTCCGCGATCGGACCCGCAGCGACGGCGACGGCGACGGCGGCCGTGCGCGATCCGGCTGCGACGGTCCTGGCGACGGGATCGACGGTGCTCGCGACGGTCGGGTCCGCCTCGGCGGCCTGGAGCGCACTGCCGGCGGAGTCCCGCCAGCGTTTGGCGCAGGATGCCATGGCCGAGCTCGGCAGGCACGTCGGCACGGCAAGCGTCTCGCGCGACACCCTGGCGGACTCCGACCGCAAGGCCGCCTGGCGCGGTGCGGAGGGGCACTGACGACGCGGCGCGGACTGAGCTGCGACGCGCGAAGCCGGCTCTAACGCCGGCGGCCCATCAGCAAGCGAAAGGCCCGGCTCGTCACCGACCTCCGGGCGGGCTTCAAGACGACTTGCGCGCTCGTCCCGGCAGGGTCGTGCGGGCGGCAGGCCGTTCGACGGCACTTGCCCGGACCTTGCCCGTGTCCGGCGCATGGTGCGGCTGGTGCGCGTCGGCCGTGGCGGTGCGCTCGCGCAGCGGCCGGTCGAGGATCGCCGAGAGCAGGTCGCGGGCGGCCGGGCGATCGGTGGTGCGGAACAGGCGGACGAGCTCGAACACCCGCTCGGCCGAGCGCGACACCGCCTCGTCGAGGGTCAGGAAGACGTAGACCGCCTCCTCCTCGTGCAGGTCGGCGGCGCGCAGGCATAGGGTCAGCAGGTCGTAGCGCGAGCCCGGGTCCGGCGCGGCGCGCAAGAAGTTCGCCGGTAGCCCCAGGCCGTCGGACAGCGCGGCGATGAAGCCGGGCACGTCGTGGGCGGCGGACAGTCCGAGCAGCATCGCGCCGAGGTCGCGTGGCGGGGGCGGGCAGGGGCGAAGCGCCGCCGTGGCGGCGATGGCCTCGCGGATCGCATCGCGCCGGATCGGGTCGGCATGCAGGTAGAGCGGCGCGAGGTCGTCGGCCGCGAGGTCCGGGCGCGCCAGAAGCAGTCCGGCGAGGTCCGGGTCGGCGCGACCGCGGCCAACGAGGTGGCGGGCGCTGTCGCTGCGCAGGGTGATCGCGAGGTTCCCGGCCAGCGCCCGGTCGATCGCCGGATCGCCGCGCTGCGCCAACTCGGCGACGACTGCGCGGGGCAGGCCGGGCCGCCCGGCCATCGCCGAGCCGAGGTCGGCGCCGTCGAGGAGCGCCGCGTCGATCAGGGCGGGCGAGAGCGTGACGGCTGTCCCCAGGACGATGTCGCGGACGCGGCCGCCGCGGGCGGCGAGGGTGGCCAGAACGGATTGCGGCGTGTCGGCGAAGGGCGCGAGCTTCTCCGCGACGATCGCCGCCGTCTCCTCGTCGACGATCGGGATCAGCCCGCCGGCGAGGGATGCGAAGGACTCGATGTCCGACTTGTCGCGGTTGGCCGCCTGCACGAACAGATCGGTCTGGACCCGCAGGATGACGGGCTTCAGGTCGAGATGCGCGATGCGCGACAGTTCGATCAGCCCGGACAGGTCGGGCGCGACCTCGACGGATGGGGGCATGGCACTTCGGATACGCAGGAACTGCAACGACCATCACGCTAGGGCCTTTTGCGTGAATCGACCTTTAATCCTCCTTCCCGACGGCCGTGTCGTCCTGCGCCAATCTTGCCTGCGCCAATATTGGACCCGATCGATCGATACGTGCCTCAGGCCTTGGTCCCGCTCACCGTGACGCGGCCCTCGACCGGGTAGGCCGGATCGTTGTAGCCGGGCGTCGAGGGGTGGCCGGTCACGACGAGGCCGTCGACCAGGGCCTCGTCCTCTGGGGTGAAGGCGTAGTCGAGCCCGCCGAGGTAGTCGGTCCACTGCGCCAGCGTGCGCGGACCCGCGATGACCGCTGTCACCGCGCGGTTGTTCATCACCCAGCCGAAGGCGAACTGGCCGGCGGTGATGCCGCGGGCCTCGGCATGGTCCTTCAGGGTGCGGGCGATGCGTAGCGATTCCGGGCGCCATTCCGTCTGCATCATCCGCGTGTCCTGGCGGCCGGCGCGGGTGTCGGCCGGAGGCGGGGCGTCGGGATCGTACTTTCCGGTCAGCACGCCGCGGGCGAGCGGCGAGTACGGCACCACCCCGAGGCCGAAATGCGCGCAGGCCGGCAGGTGCTCGGTCTCGGGCATGCGGTTCAAGGCGTTGTAATAGGGCTGGCTCACCACCGGCCGGTCGATGCCGTAGGCGTCGCACAGGCGGCAGATCTCGGCGATGCGCCAGGAGCGGTGGTTCGAGACGCCGAAATGCCGGATCTTTCCCTGTCGGACCAGCGTCTCCATCGCCCGCACGGTCTCGTCGAGCGGCGTCGCGTGATCCTCCCGGTGGAGGTAGTAGATGTCGATGAAGTCGGTGCCGAGCCGGCGCAGGCTCTCGTCGGCGGCGCGGAGCACGTGGACGCGCGACAGGCCGCGGTCGTTGGGTCCGTCGCCCATCGGGTTCGCCACCTTGGTGGCCAGCACCCAGGCATGCCGGTCGGCGGCGATCGCCCGGCCGGTGATCTCCTCCGAGACGCCGGCGTTGTAGACGTCGGCCGTGTCGATGAAGTTCACGCCCGCCTCGCGGGCGCTGGCGACGATGCGCGCGGAATCGGCCTCGTCGGTGGCGCCGCCGAACATCATCGTGCCGAGGCAGATCGGCGAGACCTTGAGGCCGGAGCGGCCAAGCGTGCGGTAATCCATCGGATGCGATCCTGCGTCGTTGGGTTGCGGGGCTATCTCGGCCGCGCTCCGGTGCGGTCAACCGTCTTCGCGCGTTCGAAACCGAAAACGGCCCGCATCCGTAACCGTGGGGCGAACCCAGCGAATGGATCGCGAGCGTTCCCCGCCGGCCGTTCCGGGCCGCGAACCGTCACCGACAGCCGATACGAAGAGCCGCCATGTCCGACGCCCGGTCCCACGCCCTGCCGCTGCCCTGGCTCGACCGCACCGGGCGCCTTTCGCTCCTGAAGCTCGCGGCGTTCCTGCTCGCCGTCGCGCCGGCCTGCTACCTCGCGGGCGCCTACGCGACGAACACCCTCGGGCCCAAGCCGATCACGGCGCTGATCCACGGCACCGGCGAGTGGACCATCCGCTTCCTGCTGGCCTCCCTTGCGGTCACGCCGCTGCGACGGGTGGCGAACTGGCCGAAGCTGATCAACGTCCGCCGCCTTATCGGGGTCACCACCCTGGCCTACGCGCTGGCGCACCTGACGCTCTACGTGGTCGACCAGAACTTCGACCTCGCCAAGGTCGTGTCCGAGATCGCACTGCGGTTCTACCTGACGATCGGCTTCGTCGCGCTCCTCGGCCTGATCGCGCTCGGCGCCACCTCGACCGATGCTGCGATCCGGCGGATGGGAAAGAACTGGACGCGGCTGCACAAGGCGGCCTACGCGATCGGCATTCTCGGCCTGCTGCACTACTTCCTGCAATCGAAGATCGACGTCTCCGACCCGGTGTTCTGGACCGGGCTCTTCGTGCTGCTGATGGGCTGGCGCCTGATGCAACGCGTCCGCCTGCCGATGCGGCCGTGGTCGCTGGCGCTGCTGGCGGTCGCCGCCGGCCTCGCGACGGCGGGGATCGAGGCGGCGTGGTACGGGATCAAGAGCGGCATCCCGGCCGACCTCGTGCTCGGCGCCAACCTCGACTTCTCCGACGTGATCCGCCCCGCCTGGTGGGTGCTCGCCATCGGCCTGCTGCTGCCGGTGGTCGCCCTGGTTCGCGGGATGCCGGCTGCGCGCAAGCCCGCGCCGCGGGTGGAGCGGCCGCACCGCGTCCAACCGGCCGGATGACCGCCTTGCTCCCGGAGGCACGCGGACGCACAACCCGGCCGGCCCCGACGCGGGCCGAACGGAGCTCGACCTGTCCATGCGCGGTTTCCTGAGCCGATCCCTGTTCGCCCTGGCGCTCGTCGCCCCCAGGGCGGCACTCGCGGCCTGCCCCCTGCCGGAGCCGCCGCCGGCCTCGGCCAAGCCGGAGAAGCCGGCCCTGCCGGCAAAGCCCGCCTGCCTCGACGCCAAGGGCGGATGCCCCGGCTGGGAGGCCTACAGCTACAACGACGCGATCAAGGCCTACAACCTGCAGCTCCAGGCCTTTCGGCCTCTGGCCGAAGGCTACCTGCAGAAGCTCAACGCCTACGTGAAGGCGAGTGCCGACTACGCGCAGTGCGAAGTCAAGTCGATGCAGTAGCCGCCGCTTCGCGACGGCGTCGCCGACTGCTAGGATCGGCCGATGAGCGCTCAGCCCAAGCTTCGGCCCGATCCGGGAATGACCGTGGATCAGTTCCTGACCTGGGCCGAGGATCGACCTGGCCGCCACGAAATTCTGAACGGCGAAGTCTTCGCCATCTCGCCGCAGCGCGCACGGCATGCCCGCGCCAAATCTAGGATCTTCGTAGCCTTGCACGCCGCGGTTCGTGCCGGCGGCCTCCCGTGCGAGTTGTTTCCGGACGGCATGACCGTGCGGATCGATCCGACCACTGCTTTCGAGCCGGACGCCCTCGTCGTGTGCGGCTCCCGGATGGATGCCGACGCGGTCGAGGTGAACGATCCGTTGATCGTCGTCGAGGTGATCTCGCCGAGCACCAAGGCGATCGACACCGGCGTCAAGTTCGCCGGGTATTTCAGCCTCGCCAGCGTGATGCACTACCTGATCGTCGATCCCGTCAAACGCCTCGTCATCCATCACCGCCGTGGCGCCGAGGTGATCGAGTCGCGGATCGCGGCCGACGGCGTGCTCCGGCTCGATCCGCTCGGCCTCGACGTGCCGGTCGCCGAGATGTTCGCCGACGCCTGAGCCGCCTCGCTTGACCCGTTCGGACGCCGGTGCGAGAGCGCGGGCAGATTTCGAAGGGACGACCGAATGACCGCTCAGCTCGACCTCCTGGTGCTCGGCAACGCCATCGTCGACGTCATCGCCCGCACAGACGAGGGCTTCCTCGCAGACCAGGGCGTGCCGAAGGGCGCGATGGCGCTCATCGACGAGCCGCGCGCCGAGGCGTTGTTTTCCGCGATGGGGCCGGCGACGATCGTGTCGGGCGGGTCGGGCGCCAACACGGCGGTCGGCGCCGCGCTGCTCGGCGCCAAGACCGGCTTCGTCGGCAAGGTCCGCGACGACGAGCTCGGCCGCCTGTTCAGCCACGACCTGAAGGCGACCGGCGTCGCCTTCGGCGTGCCGGCCGCGACCGACGGCCCCGCCACCGCCCGCTGCTTCGTGCTGGTGACGCCGGACGGCGAACGCACGATGAACACCTATCTCGGCGCATGCCAGGGCCTGTCGCCCGCCGACCTCGACGAGGCGGTCGTCGAGAGCGCCCGCGTCGTCTACCTCGAAGGCTACCTCTGGGACCCGCCGGCCGCCAAGGACGCGTTCCGCAAGGCGGTGTCGATCGCGCACGGTGCCGGCAATGCGGTGGCGCTCACCCTCTCGGACGCGTTCTGCGTCGGCCGCTACCGCGACGAATTCCTCGGCCTGATCCGAGACGGCAGCGTCGACATCCTGTTCGCCAACATCGGCGAGCTGCAGAGCCTGTACCAGACCGACGACCCGGACGCGGCGCTCAAGGCCTTGCGCGACGAACGCGACGGCCGCGGCAAGCACCTCCTCGGCCTCGTCACGCGCTCGTCCGAGGGCGCGATGGTGGTGAAGGGCGGCGAGATCCGCTCGGTCGAGGCGTCGCCGGTGCGCGAGGTCGTGGACACCACCGGCGCCGGCGACCTCTTCGCCGCCGGCTTCCTGGCCGGGCACGCCCGCGGCCTCGACTACGTCACCGCGGCCCGCCTCGGCGCGCTGGCGGCGGCGGAGGTGATCCAGCACATCGGCGCCCGGCCGCAGGGCGACCTCGTGGCGCTCGCCAAGGCGCAGGGCCTGATCTGAGGCGTCAGGGCCGCAGCAGCACCTTGCCCACCGCCTCGCGGCGGCTGAGGATGCCGAGGGCCGCGGCGTAGTCTTCGAGGGGGTAGGCGCCGTGCACCCGCGCGGTCAGCCGACCCTCGGCGACCCAGGCCAGCATCTGGCGCTGGTTTTCGCGGTGCACCTCCGGCTCGCGCTCGGTGAACACGCCCCAGTGGACGCCCATCACGTCGAGTTCCTTGAGCAGCATGATGTTGAGCGGCAGGCGCGGGATCTCGCCGGCGGCGAAGCCGACGACGAGGAGGCGCCCGCGCCAGGTCAGCGCGCGGAAGGCCGGCTCCGAGAACGCGTCGCCGACAGCGTCGTAGACCACGTCGACGCCCTTGCCCCCGGTCGCCTCCTTGAGGGCGTCACGCAAGGTCGCCGGGTCGTAGACGAGGCCGATCTCGGCCCCGTGCTCGCGCGCGACCGCGAGCTTGTCCTCCGACGAGGCGCAGGCGATGACGCGGGCGCCGAGCAGCGCCCCGAGTTCCACCGCCGCGAGGCCGACGCCGCCCGAGGCGCCGAGCACCGCGAGCCATTCGCCCGGCCGGACCTTCGCGCGGTTGCGCAGGGCATGCAGCGAGGTGCCGTAGGTGATCGTCAGGCCCGCCGCCTGCTCGTCACTCACGCCGTCGGGCACGGGGGTCAGCAGGCGCACTGGGACGGTCACCCGTTCGCGGCAGGCGCCGTACTTGGCGTGCACGATCACCCGGTCGCCGACCCGCACGCCCTCCGCGCCGGGGCCGAGCGCCTCGACCACGCCGCAGGCTTCGCCGCCGGGCGAGAACGGCAGCTCCGGCTTCACCTGGTAGCGCCCGGCGATGATCAGCGTGTCGAAGAAGTTGAGCGCGGCGACCGAGACCCGCACCAGCGCCTCGCCGGGGCCGGGCACGGGATCGGGCAACGTCTCGATCGACAGGTCGTCCGGTCCGCCGAGCCGGGTGCAGAGGAGAGCCTTCATCGCGCGCGTTCCGTTGGTTTGGTCATCCGCCCTCGATCGATCGAGGCCGGCTATGCGCCTCAGCGCCGCTGGTAGGTCCCGGTGAGCGAGCCCTTTGCCAGGACGTGGCCTCGCATCGCGTCGAGCAGCGCGCCGCGGCCCGGGGAGGGCGACAGGTCGAGGCGACGGTCGAGGGCGTAGACCTGGAACAGGTAGCGGTGCGCGCCGTGACCGCTCGGCGGGTCCGGCGGCAGCCAGCCGTCCTTGAGGAAGCTGTTCTTGCCCAGATCCACGGGCGCATCCGCGGTCAACGCGCCCTCGGCGAGATCCGACATGGCCGGCGCTAGGTTCCACGCGATCAGATGCACCAGCGGATGCGGCGTCGGGCTGTCGGCATCCTCCGCCAGGATCACGACGGCGGCCGTGCCGGCCGGAAGGTTGCTCCAGGCAAGCGGCGGCGAGGTTCCGTCACCGTCCGCGGTGAAACGGGCCGGCAGAGCCGCGCCGTCGGCGAAGTCTGGGCTCGTCAACGCGATCGTCGCCGGAGCGTCGGGGAATTCGGCGTGAAAGACGGCCTTCTCGAGCCCGGCCTTGAGGTCGGACAGGGCATGGCCCACGGCGGCGGGTATCTTCTCGAGCATCGCGTCTCCTTCGGGGACCGCCCGGTGGTGGCAGGGTTGGGCAGGGGCGCCCTAAGCCGGCTTCTCGGCCGCCAGCATGTAGTTCACCGCCGTGTCGCGGCCCACCCGCCATCCGTCCGTAAGCGGGTTGTAGACGACGCCCGTCGTGTCGGTCACGGACAGGTCGCCGCCCCGGAGCGCAGCCGTCAGCTCGGACGGCGTCACGAACTTCTGCCAGTCGTGCGTGCCCTTCGGCAGCCAGCCGAGGACGTATTCGGCACCGACGATCGCGAGCGCGAAGGAGCGCATCGTCCGGTTCAGCGTCGCGGCGAAGAGCAGGCCGCCCGGCTTCACCGCCGAGGCCGCGGTGCGGACGAAGGCCGGCATGTCGGAGACGTGCTCGATCACCTCCATGATCAGCACCACGTCGAAGGTCCGGCCCGCGGCGGCCACCGACTCGATGGTCTCGGCCCGGTAATCCACGGGCACGCCCTCGGCCTCCGCATGGCGGCGGGCGGCGGCGATGTTCTGCACGGCCGGGTCGAGGCCGGTGACGTCGGCGCCGAGGCGCGCCAGCGGCTCGGACAGCACGCCGCCGCCGCAGCCGACGTCGACCACCGAGAGGCCGTCCAGCGCGAAGGGCGTCTCAGCCGAGCGCCCGTAATGGCGGCAGACCGTGTCGCGAATGTAGGCGAGGCGGACGGGATTGAAGCGGTGCAGCACCCGCATCGGCCCGCGCGGGTCCCACCACGTCGCCGCCAGCGCGTCGAACCGGGCGATTTCGGCCGGGTTCACCGACCCGGTGCGCGCGTGCGCGGCGCCGCCCGCGGCGGTCTCGTCGATGCTCATCCGCTCTCCTTGAGGGTCCGTACCAGGCAGTTGGAAACACGCGCCGGCCCGACCGGTTCGCACGGGCGGCCGAACTTCGCAGCGGAACGCGGCAGCGGAATCGGCGGCGTGTTGACAGGTCCCGACCCCGCTTGTACCCGCCGGACGCCGGTGCGGTACAGCGATCGGCGCGGTCGCTCGGAAATCCCCGCGGGCCGTCCTACACGCCCGGTCCCGATGCGCCCGGATCGGCCGATCGACGAAGTTTGAGAAACGCGGACGCTCCATGCCCCGTCTGGTGATGAAATTCGGCGGCACCTCGGTCGCCAACGTCGAGCGCATCCGCAACGTGGCCGCCCACGTCGCCCGCGAGGTCGCGGCCGGCTACGAGGTCGCGGTCGTGGTATCGGCGATGTCGGGCAAAACCAACGAGCTCGTCGGCTGGGTCAAGGACGCCGACGGCGACTACGACGCCGCCGAGTACGACGCCGTCGTCGCATCGGGCGAGCAGGTCACCTCCGGCCTGCTGGCGATCGCGCTGCGCAAGGCCGGCATCGCGGCCCGCTCCTGGCAAGGCTGGCAGATCCCGATCCAGACCTCGGACGCGCACGGCTCGGCCCGCATCGAGGAGATCGACGGCGCCCGGCTCGACGCCGGCTTCAAGCGCGGCGAGGTGGCGGTGATCGCCGGCTTCCAGGGCATCCATTCCGAGACCGGCCGGATCACGACTTTGGGCCGTGGCGGGTCGGACACCAGCGCGGTCGCGATCGCCGCCGCGATCGGCGCGGAGCGCTGCGACATCTACACCGACGTGGACGGGGTCTACACCACCGACCCGCGCGTCGTGCCGAAGGCGAGGCGCATGGAGCGCGTCACCTTCGAGGAGATGCTGGAGATGGCCTCCCTCGGCGCCAAGGTGCTGCAGGTCCGCTCCGTCGAGCTCGCCATGGTGCACCGGGTGCCGACCACGGTCCGCTCCTCCTTCGATCCGCCGGACGCCGCGCGCCCCGGCACCCTCATCTGCGACGAGGAAACCGACGTGGAACAGCAGATCATCACCGGGATCGCCTTCGCGCGGGACGAGGCGCAGATCACGCTTCGCCGTGTCAAGGACAGCCCCGGCGTCGCCGCCGCGATCTTCGGGCCGCTCGCCGACGCCAACATCAACGTCGACATGATCATCCAGACCGTGTCGGGCGACCAGTCCACCACCGACATGACCTTCACCGTGCCGGCGGCCGACTACGACCGCGCCCGCACAGTGCTCGATCGGGCGCACGACACGATCGGCTTCGCCCAGATCGAAGGCGCCACCGACGTGGTGAAGGTGTCGGCGATCGGCGTCGGAATGCGCAGCCATGCCGGCGTCGCGGCCAAGGCGTTCCGGGCGCTCGCCGACAAGGGCATCAACATCCGCGCCATCACCACCTCCGAGATCAAGTTCTCCGTGCTGATCGACGCGGCCTATACCGAGCTTGCCGTCCGCACGCTCCACTCGCTATACGGCCTGGATCAAGCTTGAGTCTTGCAGGCCCGTCCGACGGGTTCGACCTGAGGTTGCCCGGCGCCGACGTTCGGCGCCGCGCTGACAGGGGATTGACCAGACGATGCCCGCTGCGCCCGGAGGCCCGCGCCTGCTGCTGCGCCGCCTTCGCGAAGCCATGGCGGAGCCGGTCAGCCCCCAGGCGCGCCTGGACCGCATCGTCGTGGTCATCGCCGCCAACGTCATCGCCGAGGTCTGCTCGGTCTACGTCCTGCGCGACGACAACACGCTCGAGCTGTTCGCGACGGAAGGCCTCAACCGCGAGGCGGTCCACCTCACGCGGATGCGTGCCGACGAGGGCCTCGTCGGCCTGATCGCGCAGACGGCCGAGCCGCTTTCGCTCTCCGACGCGCAGACCCACCCGGCCTTCTCCTACCGCCCCGAGACGGGGGAGGAGGCGTATCACGCCTTCCTCGGCGTGCCGTTGCTGAGGGCCGGCAACACGCTCGGCGTGCTCACCGTCCAGAACAAGACCTACCGCGTCTATTCCGACGAGGAGATCGAGGCGCTCCAGACCACCGCCATGGTGCTCTCGGAGATGATCGCGTCCGGCGAGTTGCAGGGGCTGGCGCCCGACGCCGGCACCGCCGCGCGCCGCGCGGTCAGCGCCCGCGGCGTGGTGCTCGCCGACGGCATCGGCCTCGGCCACGTCGTGCTGCACGAGCCGCGTATCGTCGTGAAGACACTGATCGCCGAGAACGTCGAGGCCGAGATCACCCGGCTCGAAGCCGCGATCGAGGCGGTGCGCTCGGCGATCGACGCCCTGGTCGAGCGCGGCGACAAGATCGGCACCGGCGAATCGCGGGAAGTGCTGGAGACGGTGCGCATGTTCGCCCACGACAAGGGCTGGCTGCGCCGGATGCGCGAGGCGGTGGTCTCCGGCCTCACCGCGGAGGCCGCGGTCGAGCGGGTCCAGTCGGACAACCGCGCGCGGATGATGCGCCAGAGCGACCCGTACCTGCGCGACCGCCTGCACGACCTCGACGACCTCGCCAACCGCCTGCTGCGCCGCCTCACCGGCCAGGAGGGCGCGGGCTCAGGCGCGTTCCTGCCCGACAACGCCATCCTGGTCGCCCGCTCGATGGGGCCGGCGGCGCTCCTCGACTACGACCCGTCTCGGTTGCGCGGCGTGGTGCTGGAGGAGGGCGGCCCGACCAGCCATATCGCGATCGTCGCGCGGGCTTTGGGCATCCCCGCCGTCGGCGAGGTCGAGAACGCGACGGCGCTCTGCGATTCCGGCGATGCGATCATCGTCGACGGCGTCTCGGGCGAGGTCCAGGTCCGCCCCGGACCCGAGATCGAGGCGGCCTATGCCGAGATGGTGCGCCTGCGCGCCAAGCGGCAGGAACAATATCGGGCGCTGCGCGACGTGCCCGCGATCACCCGCGACGGCATCCGCATCGGGCTCCACCTCAACGCCGGCCTCCTCGTCGACCTCGGGCACCTGAACGAAACCGGCGCCGAGGGCATCGGCCTGTTCCGCACCGAGCTGCAGTTCATGGTGGCGCAGCGGATGCCGTCGGCGGCCGAGCAGCAGGCGCTCTACGAGGCGGTGTTTTCCGCCACCGGCGACCGGCCGGTGACGATCCGGACGCTCGACATCGGCGGCGACAAGATCCTGCCGTACATGCCCAAGCTCGAGGAGGAGAACCCGGCGCTCGGCTGGCGCGCGATCCGCATCGGCCTCGACCGGCCGGCGCTGCTGCGGGTCCAGCTGCGGGCGCTGCTGCGGGCGGCGGCCGGGCGGCCGCTCAAGATCATGTTCCCGATGGTGGCCACCGTCGACGAGTTCGTGCGGGCCAAGGCCATCGTCGATCGCGAGAAGGCGCACCTGCGCCGCCACGGCCATCCGCTTCCGAGCGATTGCCGCCTCGGCGCCATGGTCGAGGTGCCCTCGCTGCTGTTCCAGATCGACGAAATCGCGAAGGTCGCCGACTTCCTGTCGGTCGGCTCGAACGACCTCATGCAGTTCCTGTTCGCGGTCGATCGCGAGAACCGCCGGGTCGCCGACCGGTTCGATCCGCTCTGCGCCGCCGCGATCCGCGCCTTCCGGCTGATCGCCGAGCGCGCCGACGCGGCCGGGTGCCCGGTGACGGTGTGCGGCGAGATCGGCGGCCGTCCGCTCGAAGCGATGGCGCTGATCGGGATGGGGTTCCGCGACCTCTCGATGTCGCCGGCCTCCATCGGCCCGATCAAGGCGATGGTGCTGAGCCTCGACGCGCGGGCGATCGCCGACGTGATCGACGCCGAGATGGCCCGCTCTCACGACGGCGCCTCGCTCCGCCCGGCGCTCGCCGCCTTCGCCAAGGCCCACGGCATCCCGGTCTGAGCGCACTGCGCGTCAAAACCGGTCTCGTTTCCGTCAGCGTCCCAGAGTAGACCCCGGTCGATGATTCCCTTTCCCCCCGACCGCCTCGACGCCATCCTCGTGCGCCACGACATCGTCACCGGCACCCTCGCGGCTGGCGACGGAAGCTCGGAGAGCATCGTCCAGCTCTCCCGCGAGCTGTCGGACCTCGATCCCGTCGTCGCCGGCATCCATGCCTACCGTGCCGCCGCCGCCAACCTCGCCGAGGTCGAAGCGCTGATCGACGAGCCCGGCGGCGACCCGGAGATGCGCGCGCTGGCCGCCGCCGAGAAGCCCGACGCCGAGGACGCGCTGATCAAGGCGCATCGCGATCTGCAGCTGATGCTGCTGCCCAAGGACGCGGCCGACGAGAAGAGCGCGATCCTCGAAATCCGAGCCGGCACCGGCGGCGACGAGGCGGCGCTCTTCGCCGGCGACCTGTTCCGGATGTACGCGAAGTACGCCGACACCAAGGGCTGGAAGGTCGAGGTGATCTCCGAGAGCGAGGGCACGGTCGGCGGCTACCGCGAGGTCGTGGCGGAGGTGAAGGGGCGTGGCGTGTTCGCCCGCCTGAAGTTCGAGAGCGGCGCTCACCGCGTCCAGCGCGTGCCTGACACCGAGGCGCAGGGGCGGATCCACACCTCCGCCGCCACCGTGGCGGTGCTGCCCGAGGCCGAGGAGGTGGACATCGTCGTCAACGATTCCGACCTGAAGATCGACACCATGCGCTCGCAGGGCGCCGGCGGTCAGCACGTGAATAAGACCGAATCGGCGATCCGCATCACCCACCTGCCGTCGGGGATCGTGATCTTCGTCCAGGAGGAGCGCTCCCAGCACAAGAACCGCGCCCGCGCGATGTCGCTGCTGCGCGCCAAGCTCTACGACGCCGAGCGTACAGCCAAGGATGCCGTCCGCGCCGCCGACCGCAAGTCGCAGGTCGGCACCGGCGACCGCTCCGAGCGCATCCGCACCTACAACTTCCCGCAAGGCCGGGTCACCGACCACCGCATCAACCTCACCCTGTACAAGCTGGAGGAGATGCTCGCCGGCACCGCGCTGGACGAACTCGTCGACGCCCTGGTCACCGAGCACCAAGCCGAGCTGCTGGCCGCCGAAGGCATGTCGTGAGCCCGTACCGCGTAAGGCTGGCCGCAGCGCGGCTCCCTCTCCCATGGGGAGAGGGGTGGGGTGAGGGGCGTGACCTCTCCGGACGGTTCTCATCCCTCACCCTGTCCCCCTCCGCCCCGGAAGAGGGGACCCGCGCCATGCTCGGACAGCGTGCCGCTGTTGCATCCGCTGAATTGCGGGCCTCGGCGAAGCAGCCTTGAGCGCCGCAGCGATCGTGCATCCCGCCGACAGCCGCAGCGATGCGCTTCGGCGTCTCACCAGCACCTTCGTAGCCGAGGGTGTGCCCGAGGGCGACGCCCGCTTCCTGATGCTCGGCGTGCTCGATCTTCGCGCGATCGACCTCGCGCTGCACGGGCAACGTGTACTCGGGCCGGGAGAGGCGAATAGGCTGGAGGTCGCAGCAAGGCGCCGCCTGTCCGGCGAGCCCGTGGCTCGCATCCTCGGGGCGTGGGAGTTCTGGGGCTTGCCGTTCCGCCTGTCGCCGGAGACGCTGGTGCCACGGCCGGACACCGAGACCCTGGTCGAGGCGACGCTCGCCTCGATCCCCGACCACGCGGCGCCGGTCCGCATCCTCGATCTCGGCACCGGCAGCGGCTGCATCCTCGTCGCCTTGCTGAGCGCGCTGCCGAACGCCACCGGGATCGGGCTAGACCGGTCGTGGGGCGCCCTGAGGACGGCGCGCGCGAACGCGCGCGACAACGGCGTCGCCGAGCGCGCCGGCTTCGTCGCCGGCGATTGGTGCGATGCCCTCGGCGCCCCGTTCGACCGCGTGGTCTCGAACCCGCCCTATATCGCGAGCCCGGTGATCACTGGGCTCGACCGCGAGGTGCGCGAGCACGACCCCCTCGCGGCCCTCGACGGCGGCGATGACAGCCTCGGCGCCTATCGGCGGATCGTTGGGGCGGTGTCTCGGGGCCTGCTGGCGCCGGGCGGCTCGCTCCATCTCGAAATCGGCTACGATCAGGCCGAGGCCGTGACCGACTTGGGGGCGACGGCCGGCCTTCGACCGGGCGGCATCGTGCGCGATCTCGCCGGGCACGCACGGGTCGCATCGTTCACCTCGAGCGCCGAAGCGGTGTCCGCGTAGCGGATTCGCGGCAACGATCCTGCGAAAGGCGACGAAATCCCCATCACGTTTTTGCAGGAACGGCCCGTGCGACTTGCGGTTCGTGGACGATCCGTTAAGAGTACCGATCGTAGGTTCGGCATGGGTCATCCTTCGCGGGATGTCGGCCGAGCGCTCCACCGCCGATCAGACGCAGGCTCGGGTTCGAGCAGCGGCGCGGCGGTTTTCGAACCGGACAATCGACACGCGTCTTGGACGCAAGCGTAGGCCCCGAGGGATCGGGACAGACGGCTGGTAGGCGAGCGGTTCGTGGATCAAGTCCGATGATCCCTCCGCGGGCGCCGGCGAGGACCCGCCTGGCGGCGCCTCGGGAGCCCGGCCCCACAGCCCGAACCCCAGACCAGACGCGCTCGCAGTAACGAGGGTCATCTGAGACCGATGAGACCAAACCAGAACCGACGGGTGCGCGGCCGGAACCGGCCGAAGGGCCCGAATCCGTTGACGCGGTCCTACGAATCCAACGGTCCCGACGTCAAAGTCCGCGGCACCGCCCAGCATATCGCCGACAAGTACGCGCAGCTCGCGCGCGACGCGCAGGCGGCGGGCGACCCGGTGGCGGCGGAAAACTATTTCCAGCACGGCGAGCACTATTTCCGGATCATCTCCGGCGCCCAGGAGCAGGGCCGCCCGCAGGCTGGCGCCGGCTACGCCTCCCGCGCCTACGACGACGACATGGAAGACGGTGACGACGAGCAGGGCGGCGAGGCCAACGGCCAGGGCTATGCCGGCTACGCCGCCGAGTACGGCGATCCCGGCCAGCAGCCGCAGCCCTACGACAACCGCGGCGAGGGCGGCCAGCAGGACGGGCGCCAGGATCGCAACCAGAACGATCGCGGCCAGAACGACCGGTTCGGCCAAAACCAGAACCGCGGCGACCGGCAGGAGCGCCGCGACCGCTTCCAGAACAACCGCAACGACCGGCCGCGCTTCGACAACGGCGCCCGCTTCGACAACCAGCGCCCGGACGGCAACCGTCAGGACGGCAATCGGCAGGATCAGCCGCGCCAGGATAACGGCCAGCGCTCCGACTACGACCGTCAGGACGCGCCCCGGCAGACCTTCAATCGCCAGGAGAACGGGCGGCAAGAGAACGGGCGCCAAGAGAACGGGCGCCAAGAGAACGGGCGGCAGGAGTATCCTCGCCAGGAGAACAGGCAAGAGAACCGGCAAGAGAACCGGGCCGAGTTCACCCGCCGGGACCAGCCGCGCGAGGACGTGTCTCGGCAGGACATCGCGCGACAGGACCCGTCGCGCCAGGAGCAGCCCCGCACCGACGCGCCGCGCGACAGCCGCTACGAGAACGGACGCACGGAACAGCCGCGCCGCGAGTCGCGCCAGGACGTCCGCACCGAGGCACCCGTCCGCGCCGAGGCGCCCGTGCGTGCCGAAGCGCCGGTGCGCCCGGACTCCCCGGCTCCCGCCCGTCGCGAGCGCCGCCGCGAGGAGCCGCGCGCCGTCGCCGAGGATGCGGCCGGCCTGCCGGCCTTCCTGATGACGCCGCCGCGGCTTCCGGCCGCCTCGGAGGCGCCCGTCGTCGAGGCGCAGGCGCCGAGCCAGCCCGTGACCGACGGCGACGATGCCCCGGCCCCCAAGGTCCGCCGCCGGCGCCGCCCGCGCTTCGAGGGCATCGAGGCGGAAGGCGGCGCCGAGGGCAAGACGCCGGACGGCACCGGCTCGGGCGAGTAATCGCCTTCACGACTCCATCGAAGGCCGCTCCGGTTCTCCGGGGCGGCCTTTTTTCTTTGGCGCTAAAGCCCGGCGATGGGCACCTACGATCGCACCCAAGAACAATCAGGATAGGCGCGGACTGAGTGGATCAGCCGACGGCGGCGAGCAAAATCGGCGAACGGCGCCAGATCCCACCCCCAGGCGTCGCCGGCTTTCGACAGGACGACGGGTGCCCGTTCGCGCAGCGTCTGAAACGCCGCGACTCAGTCCTCGTCCGCCTCGGCGAGGGCGACGGCCGGGCTCGGCCCGCGATAGCCGGTCGCCAGCACGTAGAGTTCGCTCGAATCGGCCCGGCTGGCGTTCGGCTTAACGTGGCGGACCAGCGCGAAGTCGCGCTTCAGGTCGGAGAGCAGCGCGCCCTCGGTGCCGCCCTGCAGCACCTTGGCGAGGTAGGCGCCGCCCGGCGCGAGGATCTCACGCGCGAACTCGGCCGCCGTCTCCGCAAGGCCGATGATGCGCAGGTGGTCGGTCTTCTTGTGCCCCGTGGCGTTGGCGGCCATGTCCGACAGGACGAGGTCGGCCGGGCCGCCGAGAAGGCCGGTGAGGCGCTTCGGAGCCTCGGGATCGAGGAAGTCGAGGGTGATGAACTCGACGTTCTGCATCGGCTCGATCTCGAGCAGGTCGATGCCGACGATGCGGCCGGTCTCGCCGACGACCTTCGCCGCGACCTGCGACCAGCCGCCGGGCGCCGCACCGAGGTCGACGATGCGCTGGCCGGGCTTGAGCAGCTTGAACCGCTCGTCGATCTCCATCAGCTTGAAGGCCGCCCGCGAGCGGTAGCCCTCGCGCTTGGCCCGCTGCACGTAGGGATCGTTGAGCTGCCGCTCGAGCCAGCTCTTCTGCGAGTGGGTGCGCCCACGGCCGGTCTTCACCCGCTGCTTGAGCTCTCCGCGGACTCCACCCGTCGCGCCCGCTCCGCCACGCCTGTCGGTCACCGGTAGCCCCCGCGGCGCCAGACGCCGTCTTCCCGCATCATGTTCATCAAGAGTCCTTCGCGCAGGCCGCGGTCGGCGATGCGCAGGCGCTCGGCTGGAAACGCCCGGCGGATCGCCTCCAAGATCGCGCAGCCGGCGAGCACCAAGTCGGCACGATCGCGGCCGATGCAAGGGTTCTCGGCCCGCTGGTCGAGGCGCGTGTCGAGCAGGTCGTCGATCGCGCCCGAGACCTCGGCGTCACTCATCCACAGTCCGTCGACGCGGCGGCGCTCGTAGCGCACCAGACGCAGGTGCATCGCCGCGATGGTGGTGACGGTGCCCGATGTGCCGAGCAGGTGGAAGCCGGGGGCGATCGCCGCCGCCGCCGCACGGATCGCGAAGGGGCCCAGCATCTCGGCCACCTCCTCGACCATGCCCTCGAACATCATCCGCGTGACCTCGGAGCCGCCATGGCGCTCGGCCAGGGTGACGACGCCGACGGGCAGCGAATCCCACGCGCGGATGCGAAGCGTCGGGTCGGTCGAAGGGTTGGCGGCCGCGCCGTCGAGCCAAGCGATCTCGGTGGAGCCGCCGCCGATGTCGAAGATCACAACGGATTCGGCCAACGGGTCGGCGAGCGCCGCGCAGCCGGTGACGGCGAGGTAGGCCTCGGTCTGCCGATCGACGATCTCGAGATCGAGGCCGACCTCCGCGCGCACCCGCGCGACGAAGTCGGCGCCGTTCACCGCGAGCCGGCACGCCTCGGTGGCGATGATCTTGGCCCGGCCGACGCCGCGGGCGCGCATCTTCCCCTTGCAGATCCGCAGCGCGTCGATCGTCCGCTCGATCGCCGCCTCGCTCAGGCGGTCGGAGTTTCCGAGCCCCTCGCCGAGCCGGACGATGCGCGAGAACGCGTCGATCACCCGGAAGCCGTGCGAGGACGGCTCGGCGATCAGCAGCCGGCAATTGTTGGTGCCGAGGTCCAGGGCCGCGTAGGCGTTGCGGCGCGTGTCGCGATGCGAGACCACGGGGGCGGAGCCGGGTGCCCCTGCCGGTGGCGCGCCCTGGGGGCGGGCCGGCGCGGTCGCGCCACTCTCGTCCCTCATCGGCGTCGCCGCGCTTTCCCATCCTTGGCCCCGGCGAAGAGCCCGGCCATCATTCGCATCCGACCCTACTCGCTCGGCGGCGAACTGCAACGTCCGTTCGCAGCACCCGGCCCTGCATCCACGGTCGCCCGTGGCGAACGCCCTGTGAGATCAGGCCATCGCCTTGGCGAGGCTCGCGGCGCGGGAGGTGGGACGCAGCAGGCTCTTCACTTGGGAATAGGGGCGCGGCCGGTTGATGACCTCGTCGAGGCGCGACCACAGCGTCTTGGGCGAGAACGGCTTTGCAATGATCTCGTTGACGCCGAGGTTGATCGCCCGGTCGACGACGTTCCGGCGCGGCTGGGCGAGCATCAGGATGATCGGGATCGTCGGGCAGGGCGAGGTCGAGGGCGTGCGGGCCAGCCGGATGAACTCCTCGCCGGAGAGGATCGCGAGGTCCCAGTCGATGATCGTCAGGTCTGGCTTGCTCTCGGCCAGCACGCCGAGCGCCTCGGCCCCGTCGGGCGCCTCCAGCACGCGCTTGATGCCGACGCGCATCAGCATGTCGCGCACGATTCGGCGGATGTAGAGGCTCTCGTCCACGACGAGGGCGGAATAGTCCGGGAAGGTCGGGGTCGCGATCATTCGGGGGGCGGCACGCGGGCCCCGGCGGAGGCGGGAGCCTGTAGCCCTGCATACGCCACCGCCCTTTGCGCTTCCCTAACGGGGCGGCACCGCGTCGCGCCGCCCGGGTGCGCCGACGAGAAAGTGATGGAACTCTCGGTGGATCGACAACAAGGTCCTTGCGGTCAAGCCCCAATTGCGTCAGGACTGAGGCGTTATTCTTGGTTACCGCGACCGGGGGTAATGGGAGTGCGGGGCGTGAGCTGTCTGGGATGGCGCGCACGCGGTATTCGAGACGTGGTCGGCGGACGGTTTTTGGCGAGCTTTCGATGGGACGTGGTCGTGATTTCCGGGGGCCGCAGAAGCGCGGCTTCGATGAGGGTGGCGCAGAGCCGAGATGGCCTGATCAGGCTCCCCCGAGTGGCGGCGGATACGGTGGCGGCGGCTTCGGCGGCGGCGGCGGTGGCGGCGGATACGGTGGTGGCGGCGGCTTCGGCGGCGGCGCTCCCCGGGCTGCGGCCGCCCCCACGGGTCCGGAGCGCGACGCCACGGTGAAGTGGTTCAACAAGGAGAAGGGCTTCGGCTTCGTCGAACTCGGCGACGGCTCGGGCGACGCCTTCCTCCACATCCGCGCCGTCGAGGCGGCCGGCCATGACGACCTGCAGCCGGGCACCCGGCTCACCGTCCAGACTGCGCAGGGCCAGAAGGGCCCGCAGGTCACCAACGTGACGAGCGTCGACACCTCGACGGCCGAGGCGGCTCCGCCCCGGCGCGAGATGCGCGATGCGCGTCCCCCGCGGACGGGCGGCTTCGGCGCCCCCGGCGGCGGCTACGGTGCCGGCGGCGGTGGTTACGGCGGCGCCGGTGGCGGCTACGGCGGAGCGGGTGGTGGCTACGGCGCCGGTGGCGGTGGTGGCCGCGTCGCCTCCGGTCCCTCGACCGAGATGCAGGGCACCGTGAAGTGGTACGACCCGGCCAAGGGCTTCGGCTTCGTGTCGGTGAACGACGGCGGCAAGGACGTGTTCGTCCATCGCTCCGCCCTGTCGCGCGCCGGCCTCGAGTCGCTGGCCGAGGGTCAGACCGTGACGCTCGCAGTGGTCGACGGCCAGAAGGGCCGCGAGGCCCAGAGCATCAACGTCGACGATTGATCGTCGCCGAATCGGACGAACGCGGCGGTATCGCTTTCGCCGCGTTCCCGGTGAGATTGCAGACGGCGGTCCCTTCCAGGGCCGCCGTTTCGCGTTTCGGATCGACAACCGGACAAGCTGCATGCGTTGCACCCTTTCGCTCGTCCTGGTTCTCGGGCTCGCGACATCCGCGCAGGCCGAGGATTTCACCGGCGCCTATGCCGGCGTGAACCTCGGCTACGGTTTCGAGCGTGGGCGGGATGCGAAGACGCCGGGTGCTGTCCCGGGAGCGCGTGCGGGGACGCCCAGCGCCAACGACCTCCCGCCGAGCGCGTCGCTGGCCGCGAAGTCGCTCCGCGCATCGCGCCCGGCCGCCTCGCGCTGAGAGATGTCGGCGCGCACCACGGGGATTACTGCCCCGCCATCGCCTTGATGATGAAGTCGCGCCGCACGAAGCTCGCGTAGTCCGGCTGGGCCGCGAGGTTGCCGAGGGCGATCTGGGTGTCGAGGGCGATCTTCAGGGCATCCGGCGTGATGTCGACGCTCTCGGGATAGACCTTGTCGCCCATCATGCGCTTCACCGCGGCCTCGACGACGGTCGGGTCGAGGTTCGGGAACTCCTTCTTCGCGACCGCGACCGCCTTGGCCGGCTCGGATTGCATCAACCGGATCGCCGCCTGCATGCCGTTGACGAAGGCCTGCGCCACCACGGGATCCACGTCCTTGCGCGCGCTCACCGCCGAGAAGGCGTAGGGCCCGTACTTCTCGGGGAAGCCGAGGACGACCTTCATGCCCTTCGCCGCGACCTGGTCGAGGCCGGGCTCGTACAAAACGGCGACTTTGGCCTGGCCGGCCAGGAACGGGCCGGGCTCGGTGCCAAGCTGCACCTGCGTCAGCGTCACGTCGTCCTTCGACAACCCGTTCTCTTTGAGGAGCTTCAGGAACAGCGAGGTGCTGGTCGTCGGCATCAATCCGGTGACGATGGTCTGGCCCTTGAGGTCCTTCACGTCCGTGAACGCGAAATCCGGCGTCGTCGCGATCCAGACGGCCGCACCGTTGACGACGTTGGCGACGACGCCGACGGGGGCACCCTTCGAGGCCGCCACCGCGGTCCATTCCGGACCGTGGATCGAGAACTGCGCGCTCTTGGAGATCACCGCCGACAGCGCGACACTCGGGGCGCCGGCGGTCTCCTTGGTGACCTCGATGCCGGCCTTCTCGAACAACCCCTCGTCGAGGGCCACGTAGAGCGGCAGGTAGAGCATCGATTGGAAGGCTTGGCTCACCGTCGCCTTCAACGCCGCCGCCGAGGCCGGCGCGGCTCCCAGCAGCCAAGCCGCGGCGACGGTCGCGAGGAGGGGACGGCGCTGGATCATCGGGGCCACTCGTTCTGCAAAGGAAAGGGCAGGGAAGGGGGAAAGGGCAGTCGCGCGCGACGCGGCGGCCTGGAGCTCAGACCTGAACGCTGCCGGCGGTGTCCACCTGCCGCCACGGCAGGATGCGGCGTTCGGCGAAATCGATGACGTGGTAGAGCAGGAAGCCGACGAACATCAGCACGAACAGCCCGACCCAGACGGCGTTGAGGTCGTAGAGCGACGAGGCGTTGTAGATCAGGTGGCCGAGCCCCGCCTGTGACGAGATGAACTCGCCGACGACGGCGCCGACGAGGGCGAAGCCGATGTTGATCCGGAACATCCCGATGATCGCCGGCAGCGTCGAGGGCACGATCACCGAGCGGAAGATCCGGTTCTTCGAGGCCCCCATCGAAGCCAGCAGCGCCTGCAGGTCGGGGTCCGCGTCCCGGGCGGCCTGATACGCCGCGATCAGCGCCACCAGGGCGGTGAGCGAGACCGCGAGCGCGACCTTCGAGATGAAGCCGGTGCCGAACCAGAGGATCACGATCGGCGCCAGCGCGATCTTCGGCACCGAGTTGATCGCCACGATGAACGGCTCGACGATCCGCGCGACCAGCACCGAATACCAGAGCCCGAGGCCCGCTGCGGAGCCGAGGACGGTTCCGATGACGAAGCCGAGGATGGCCTCCACCACCGTGAGACAGGTGTCGTGGACGAGGCTGCCGTCCAGCACGCTCTTCACGAACACCCGCCAGATGCCCGAGGGGGCCCCGACCAGGAATTCAGTGAGCCATCCGGCGTCCACCGCGATCTCCCAGCTCGCAAAGAAAACCGCCACGGCCAGAATCTGGATCAGGCCGCGCCCGAGGGTGGTGTCGACCGCGCGCGCCAGAGCACCCGGTCTGCGGCGGGTCGCGGCCGGTGTCGCCGGGCTCTGCGCCGTCGGCGCCTGGTCTTGCGAAAGGCTTTGGATCGCCATCAGGCCGCCCTCGCTCGGGTCTGGATGTCGAGTTCGCCGCACAGGGTGTTGAAGTATTCCGAGAAGCGCGGATCGCTGCGGGCGCCGATCGGCGACCGATCGTTGAGCGCGATATCGTGCACCCCCTTCACCCGGGTCGGTCGGTTGCCGAGCACCACCACGCGCTTGGAGAGGGCCACGGCCTCGTCGATGTCGTGGGTCACGAGCACGACGGTCTTGTGGAACGTCTCGACGGCGTCGAGCAGCACGCCTTCGAGGTAGAGCCGGGTCTGATAGTCCAGGGCCGAGAACGGTTCGTCGAGGAGCAGGATGTCCGGGTCCATGATCAGCGTCCGGATCAGCGCCGCCCGCTGCCGCATGCCGCCGGACAGAGTCTTCGGGTAGGCGTTCTCGAAGCCGGAGAGCCCGAAGCGGGCGAGGTAGTCCCGCGCCGTCTCGGTCGCGGCCCGGGCGTCGACGCCCTTCATCTCCAAGCCGAGCATGACGTTCTGCAGAACGGTGCGCCAGGGGAACAGCAGGTCCTTCTGCATCATGTAGCCGACGCGCCCCGAGAGCCCGGGCACGATCTCGCCACGGAAGCGCATCGTGCCCTCGTCGGGTTCGAGCAGGCCGGCGATGACGTTGAAGACCGTGGTCTTGCCGCAGCCGGACGGCCCGATGATGCTGACGAAGTCCCGCTCGTAGATGTCGAAGTTCAGCCCGTCGAGCACCGGCACCGCGCCGCCACGAGATGGGAACGCCTTCCGGATGCCCCGCAGGGCGAGCTGCACGTCCCGGCCGTTCGCAAGCGCATCCATCGACGACTCCACCGCTGGGGCGGAGCCGAGCAAGGCCTGGGCCAATCGGAATGCAAAATGCAGATTCGAGGCTGTTCGGGTGGCTTCACATCGACGCTCGCACCCGGAGGGAACCTCGAAACGAAGAAGGGCAAGACGCGTCGCCGCGTCCTGCCCAAGATCGTATAAGTTCGGAATTCTTTGGTGGGCGCACTAGGGTTCGAACCTAGGACCCGCTGATTAAGAGTCAGCTGCTCTACCAACTGAGCTATGCGCCCGATCGCCTGAGCGATCCGCCGCGGTCCACCAAGTCCCGCTGCGATGCGGGCTGATACCAACCGGGCCGGGGGCTGTCCACCCCGCGAGTGAGGTTTTCGCCCGCGGGCGGGGATTTTCCCCCGGCTCAGTCGGTTTTCGGACTACTCCGCCGCCGCGTGCTGCGCATGGATGCGCACGGCGGAGGCTGCCAGCTTGTTCAAGGCCGAGAGGTAGGCCTTGGCCGATGCGACCAGCGTGTCCGGGTCGGCGCCGCGCGCGGTGATCGAGCGCTCGCCCGCCTTCAGGCGGACCGAGACCTCGGCCTGCGCGTCGGTGCCGGCGGTGACCGCGTGGACCTGGTACAGCTCGAGCTGCGCCTCGTGCGGCACGAGCGCCTGAATCGCGTTGAACACCGCGTCCACCGGCCCGTTGCCGTCGGCCTCCTCGGTGAGCGTCTTGCCGTCCAGGGCGACCTTCATCGTCGCCCGCTGCGGCCCGCGGGTGCCGGCGATGACCGAGAGCGACACCAGGCGGATGCGGTCGTGCGCGGTGGCGAGGTTTTCGTCGACCAGCGCCTCGATGTCCTCGTCGTAGACGTGCTTCTTGCGGTCGGCCAAGGCCTTGAACCGCTCGAACACGTCCTGCAGCTGGTTGTCGGACAACTTCAGGCCGAGCTCGTCGAGCTTGGAGCGGAACGCGGCCCGACCGGAATGCTTGCCCATCACCAGGTTGGTCTTGGTGACGCCGACGGAGGCCGGCGTCATGATCTCGTAGGTCTCGGCGTGCTTGAGCATGCCGTCCTGGTGGATGCCGCTCTCGTGCGCGAAGGCGTTGCGGCCGACGATCGCCTTGTTGAACTGCACCGGGAAGTTGGTGGCGTGGCTCACGAGCTTCGAGGCGCGCGTCAGCATCGTCGACTCGATGCCGGTCTCGTAGGGCAGTACGTCGGAGCGGGTGCGGATCGCCATGACGACCTCCTCGAGCGCCGCGTTGCCCGCGCGCTCGCCGATGCCGTTGATCGTGCACTCCACCTGGCGCGCGCCGCCCTCGATGCCGGCCAGGGTGTTGGCGATCGCGAGGCCGAGGTCGTTGTGGCAATGGACCGAGAAGATCGCCTTGTCGGCATTCGGCACGCGCTCGCGCACCGCCTCGAACATCGCCCGGTACTCGCCCGGCGTGGCGTAGCCGACCGTGTCGGGCAGGTTGATCGTCGTCGCGCCGGCCTTGATCGCCGCCTCGACGCAGCGGCACAGATAGTCGATCGGGGTGCGGGTCGCGTCCATCGCCGACCACTCGACGTCGGAGACGAGGTCGCGCGCCTGCGCCACCGTCTTGAGGATGATCTCGACGACCTCGTCCTCGGTCTTGCGCATCTGGTGCGCGAGATGGATCGGCGAGGTCGAGACGAAGGTATGGATACGCCCCTGGCGCGCGTGCCGAACCGCTTCGCCGGCCCGCGCGATGTCGGCGGGGATGGCGCGGGCGAGCCCGGCGATGGTGGCTCGCTGGGCGCGCCGTGCGATCTCGGACACGGCCTCGAAGTCGCCGTTGGAGGCGATCGGGAAGCCGGCCTCGATCACGTCGACGCCCATCGCATCAAGCAACTCGGCCACGGCGAGCTTCTCGTCCAGCGTCATGGTCGCGCCCGGGCATTGCTCGCCGTCGCGCAACGTCGTGTCGAAGATCACGACGCGGTCTTTTTTCGTCTCGGAAGTGCTGGTCATCTCGTGTCAACCCTGTCGCGGCACCCTCCGCAATGCGGACCGGGCTGCCTTCGAAGCCTGAAGATCCGGCCGTGCGATCCCCTGAAGGCCCAGGCGTGCGCCCGGACGGCCCTCAGGGGCGGGTAAGCAGAAGCGTGCGGAGGGCGCGCGTCGGCGACGCCGCGGACGCGGCCTCGATGGCGACGGGTGCTGAGCCGGCGCTGGCCAAGGCTCGTCTCTCCTCGGCGCCGACCTCGGGACCGCACGGAGATGTGCGGGGCCGGCGACGCAGGATTCGTGGATATCCCTCCGCGGCGGCGAAGACAAGCGCGGCCATGGGACGGGCTCTCGCAAAGAAAAAGGCACCCGCGGAGCGATCCGCGGGTGCCTCGGATGGAATGGCCGCAGGAGGACGAGTCAGACGGCGATGCGCTCTTCGGCGTCCATCGGCTCGCGGAGCACGTAGCCGCGGCCCCAGACCGTCTCGATGTAGTTCTTGCCCTGGCTGGCGTTGGCGAGCTTCTTCCGCAGCTTGCAGATGAACACGTCGATGATCTTCAGCTCGGGCTCGTCCATGCCGCCGTAGAGATGATTGAGGAACATCTCCTTGGTGAGCGTCGTGCCTTTCCGGAGCGAGAGGAGTTCCAGCATCTGGTACTCCTTGCCGGTGAGGTGGACGCGGGAGCCGGCGACCTCGACGGTCTTCTGGTCGAGGTTCACGATCAGGTCGGCGGTGGTGATCACCGACTGGGCGTGGCCCTTCGAGCGGCGGACGATGGCGTGGATGCGGGCCACGAGCTCGTCCTTGTGGAACGGCTTGGTAAGATAGTCGTCGGCGCCGAAGCCGAGGCCCTTCACCTTGTCTTCGATGCCGGCCATGCCCGACAGAATCAGGATCGGCGTCTTGACCTTGGCGACCCGAAGGTTGCGCAGCACCTCGTAGCCCGACATGTCGGGCAGGTTCAGGTCGAGCAGGATGATGTCGTAATCGTAGAGCTTGCCGAGATCGATCCCTTCCTCACCGAGATCGGTGGTGTAGGTGTTGAAGTTCTCGGACTTGAGCATCAATTCGATGCTCTGCGCCGTGGCGCCGTCGTCCTCGATCAGAAGTACCCGCATCGTCGATCCCCAGCCCGGCCGGCCGTATCAGCGTTCGGACACGTCGCCGCCATTCGTCCGCCACCGGCCTGTGGACGGACGCCCCATCGTCATTGACGTGAAACGCTATTCGTTAATCGTTAACAAAACCTGATTCTCCGTGGCAAGCGATCGTTTGCATCTGCCTCGGCCTTTTTTCGTCCGGTCTCGGCTGTCCGTCCCGACCGCCCCGACCGCCCGCGGCCGATGCCGTACCTTCAACGCCTGCCAAGTCCTTCACATGTCACGGGCCGCGCGCGTTCGTGGCCGTCGAGCCACATCCGCGACGCATGTCCGGGCCGGATCGAGGGACCCGAACCGGTCGTGCGATCGGCCCCGCTACAAGCCCGATGACCGCAGTGTTAAGGAGGGAGGTAAACGAACCGTTAGGGCATCACGGATGACGCAGGACCAGGGCGGGACCGCGGCTCGGACGCTCTCCGGCATCCGCGCCGGGCTGGAGCGGGTCGAGCCGCTCGAGACCTACGGCCGCGTCGTCGCGATTCGCGGGCTCCTCGTCGAGGTCGCAGGGCCGGTCGCCGCGATGCGGCTTGGTGGGCGGCTGGACGTGGAGGGCGCCGGCAGCGCCGGCTTGATCCCGTGCGAGATCATCGGCTTCCAGGGCGACCGGGCGCTGGCCATGCCGTTCGGCTCGCTGGAGGGCGTGCGCCGCGGCTGCCCGGCCTTCGTGCGCGACGAGGCCGCGGGCGCGATCCGTCCGTCGCCGGCGTGGCTCGGCCGCGTGGTCGACGCGCTCGGCCGACCGGTCGACGGTCTCGGCCCGCTCGCCAACGGACCTGAGATCTATCCGCTGCGCGCCGACCCGCCGCCGGCCCACGCCCGCCGCCGGGTGGGAAAACCGCTCGACCTCGGCGTCCGCTGCCTCAACACCTTCCTGACGATGTGCGCCGGCCAGCGCATGGGCATCTTCGCCGGCTCGGGCGTCGGCAAGTCGGTCCTGCTGTCGATGCTCGCCCGCTACACCGCCGCCGACGTCGCGGTGATCGGCCTCGTCGGCGAGCGCGGTCGCGAGGTGCAGGAGTTCCTGCAGGACGACCTCGGCGCCGCAGGCCTCGCCCGCTCCGTCGTGGTGGTCGCGACCTCGGACGAGCCGGCCCTGATGCGCCGCAACGCGGCCTACGTGACCCTCTCGGTCGCCGAACACTTCCGAGACCAGGGTGCCAAGGTCCTGTGCATGATCGATTCGATCACGCGCTTCGCCATGGCCCAGCGCGACATCGGGCTCGCCGCAGGCGAGCCGCCGACGGCCAAGGGCTACACCCCGACGGTGTTTTCCGAGCTTCCGCGGCTGCTCGAGCGGGCAGGCCCGGGGGTGGGGGAGGGGACGATCTCGGCCCTGTTCACCGTGCTGGTGGAGGGCGACGACCATAACGAGCCGGTGGCCGACGCGGTGCGCGGCATCCTCGACGGGCACATCGTGATGGAGCGGTCCATCGCCGAGCGCGGACGCTACCCGGCGGTGAACGTGCTGCGCTCGGTCTCGCGCACCATGCCGCGCTCGTGCGATCCGGCGTTCCTGCCGGTGGTGCGGCGGGCGCGCAAGCTGCTGGCGACCTACGCCGACATGGAGGAGCTGATCCGCCTCGGCGCCTACCGCGCCGGCGCCTCGCCCGAGGTCGACGAGGCGGTCGCGCTCATGCCGCGATTGGAGGCTTTTCTGGGGCAGGGTAAGGAAGAAGCAACCTCCATCGGCGATGGTTACGCACGGCTCGCGGAGATCGTGGGCGGGTCCTGAGGCGGACGGTGCGGCGGGTCCTGGCCGCGTCGCACGTCCGGTACTACCGGGATCTCGTGCGTTGTGTGGAGTGAGCGTATCCCATGAAATCGCGTGACACGCTGATCCGGCTACGCCGATTCCAGGTCGACGAGAAGCGTCGCCGCGTGACTCAGATCGAGATGATGATGGCCGACTTCCAGCGCATGGCGATGGAGCTCGACCGCGAGGTGGTCCACGAGGAAGCCCGCGCCGGCATCACCGACACCGGTCACTTCGCCTACCCGACCTACGCCCGCGCCGCCGCCGTCCGCCGGGACAACATGCGCCAGTCGGCGATCGCGCTCGAGAGCCAGCTGGCCGAGGCCAAGGCCGAGCTCGGCGAGGCGTTCGAGGACCTGAAGAAGGTCGAGATCCTTGACGACCGCGAGCGCTCGGCCGAGCGCGCCGCCGAGGCTGTCCGCGAGCAGGCGGCGATGGACGGCATCGGCCTATCGCGCGCCCGCGCCTAAGGCCGGGCAGCACGAAACCGTCATGATCCGATGACACTAGACCGTGCAGGCGCGCCCCGCCGGGCGTGCTTGCGGTGCGTCGCGTCCTGACGCATCAGGGGTTTCCCCGAGGTGCCGGTGTCCATGAAGAAGATCAGCGATTTCATCTGGCCGATCGTCGGCCTCGCCGCGGTCGCCGTCTCGGGATACCTGCTCTTCCGTGAGCTGCGCGGC
Organism: Methylobacterium sp. WL12; assembly: GCF_008039475.1. Classification (NCBI taxonomy): domain Bacteria; kingdom Pseudomonadati; phylum Pseudomonadota; class Alphaproteobacteria; order Hyphomicrobiales; family Methylobacteriaceae; genus Methylobacterium; species Methylobacterium sp. WL12. The sequence goes on from NZ_VRUW01000002.1 coordinate 58,678, forward strand.
ATCTCGATGTCCGAGATCCAGGGCAGCCTCGCCGCCGTCCCGCTGCACCGCTTCCTCCTGGCCGCGCTCTCCACCCTCGTCGCCTACGCCGCGCTCGCCTGGTACGACCGGATCGCGCTGTTGCACCTCGGCGTCACGCACATTTCGACGTTCTTCGTCTCGGTCTGCTCGTTCACCACCTACGCGCTGTCGCACAACATCGGCGCCTCGGTCTTCTCCGGCGCGGTGGTGCGTTACCGCGCCTACACCGCCAAGGGCCTGTCGGCGGCACAGGTCGCGGTGCTGGTCGCCCTGTGCTCCTTCACCTTCGGCCTCGGCACGATCCTGCTCGGCGGATTCGTGCTGGTGGCGCTACCCGACACCCTGACGCGGCTGCAGGGCTACCTTCCGGCGATCCTCACCAATCCGAGCACAGCCCGGACGCTCGGCGCGGTGCTGCTCGGCGCCGTGGCACTCTACGTCGCCGGCTCGCTACTCAAGCTCAAGCCGCTGACGATCCGGTCGTTCAAGCTCGAATATCCGCGCCCCCGCATCATGATCCGGCAGATCATCGCCGCCCCGCTGGAGCTGCTCGGCGCGGCCGGGATCATCTATTTCGCGTTGCCCGAGGCGCATAACCCGGGCTTCCTGGTGGTGCTGGCGGTGTTCCTCGCCTCGTTCTCGGCGGCCCTCGTCTCGAACGCCCCCGGTGGCCTCGGCGTGTTCGAGCTGGTCTTCGTCGTGGCGATGCCCGACATCGCCAGGCCGGCGATCATCGCAGCGCTGCTCGTGTTCCGGATGTTCTATTTCTGGCTGCCGTTCCTGATCTCGGTCGTCGTCGTGCTGCTCTACGAGCGAAACCGACTGGCCGGCGCGCTTCGCGGGACCGGGACGCAGACGGCTCGCGCCCCGGACCCGCCGCTCGTCGCCCAGGGCCTCGATCCGGCGAAGATCGAGCGAGACCTCAAGCGCAAGACGGTGTGAGAAGAGGGGCCCATGGCGCAACCGCTCGACCACGGACGCTTGCGCCAGGCCCTCGAGGCGCTTGGATCGGACCTTGCCGCGCGCGGCGTCTTCATCGAGTTGGCCATCTACGGTGGCGGCGCGCTGATCCTTCAGTTCGAATGGCGCCGATCGACCTGGGACGTGGACGCGGTGGTGCGGGAAGGCTTCGACGAGGCGGTGCTCGCACCTTCCGTCGCCCGGGTCGCCAGGGAGATGGACCTCGATTCCGATTGGCTCAGCAACGCGGTCGGCATGTTCACGCCCCTCGACGAACCGGAGTCCTTGTTCGAGGTGTCGGGTGCGTATCCGTCCGAGGGCCCCCCGGGGCTGAGGACGCTCCTGGCACGCCCGCACTATCTCCTCGCCATGAAGCTCCGAGCCTTGAGCAGTCTCGATCGGGGCACGCGCGACATGGACGACGCCCGCGCGCTGGCCGCCCATCTCGGGATCGTCGACCTCGAAGGCTTGGTCACCCTCTACGCGTCGATCTACGACGAAGCCCCGACCATCGACGCGCGATTGCGCTTCCCGGCCATCCTGGATGCGTCCCCGTGAGACCCGCCACGCTTCACGAGGTCGCCGTCCGCATCCGCGAGGATGGCGACTGGGATCACCACAGCCGTGAGTTCCTCGACGCGTTCTATGCGCTCGACGGCAGGATCGAGCGGCAGACGGCGATGATCGCCGACGATCCCGGCCTCGTCGGCGTTCCGCGCGCGGACGCCTATCTCGGGGCGATGGGCGAACATCTCGCCCGCCGTTGGGGATTGCCGATCCCCGCATGGGTGCGGGAGGACGCGCGCTATCTCACGACGGCTTGGTTCCTGCCGGACGAGCCGAACCTGCGCGATTACCTTCTCTGCGCGAGCCCGGTAGCCTTCCGCGTGCGCTTGATCTTCACAGGTCCGGACCCGCTGCAACGCGCACGCTTCCCCTATCACCGCGGCGTTCGCACCCTGCCGTTCGACTATCCGCCGCCCGACCTCACACCGAGCCGACGTTGCGCAGCCGCGCCCGCGCATGGATCTCCGCCTGGCTCATCACCGGGGTCTCGCGGCGGAAACGCTCGATGATCGAGCGCACGAACGGCCGGGCTTGAACCGAGGTGACGAGGACCGGCATCTCGCCCATCCGCGCCGCGGTCTCGAACCGGTCGCGCACCGTCTGCACGAACTCGGTGAGCTTCGAGGGCTGCATCGCGAGGTAGCGCTCGTCGCGCTCGCCCACGATCGAATCCAGGAAGGCCTGCTCCCAGGCCGGCGACAGGGTGATGATCGGCAGCATGCCGTCCGGCCCCTGGTACTGGGCGCAGATCTGGCGCCCGAGGCGCGCGCGGACGTGCTCGACGATGTCGCGCGGGTTCTTTACCGATCCGGCCACCTCCGCGATGCCCTCGACGATGGCGCCGAGGTCGCGGATCGAGACCCGCTCGGCCAGCAGGAACTGCAGCACCCGCTGGATGCCAGTGGTGTTGATCTGCGAGGGCACGACCTCCTTGACGAGCTCGGCGTGCTCCTTTGACAGCTCGCGCAGCAGCTTCGAGACCTCGACGTGGTTGAGCAGCTCCGAGACGTGCGCCTTGATGATCTCGGTGAGGTGCGTCGAGACCACGGTGGCGGCGTCGACGACGGTGTAGCCCTTGAGCTGCGCCTGGTCGCGCAGGGACGCGTCGATCCAGGTCGCGGGCAGGCCGAAGGTCGGCTCCAGCATATGCTGGCCAGGCAGCTGGACCTGGCCGCCCATCGGGTCCATCGCCATGAACTGGCCGGGGAAGATCTGGCCGGTCCCGGCCTCGATCTCCTTGACGCGCACGACGTAGGCGTTGGCGTCGAGCTGGACGTTGTCGAGGATGCGGACCGACGGCATGACGAAGCCGAGGTCGGCCGCCAGCTGGCGGCGCAGCGCCTTGATCTGGTCGGTCAGGCGGTCCTGGCCCTCGCCGCTGACGAGGGCGAGCAGCGCATAGCCCATCTCGAGCTTGAGGTCGTCGAGCTTCAGCAGGTCGGTGACCGTCTCCTCCTTGGCCGCGGCCGCCGCCGCGACGGCGGCGGGGTCCATCGGCACCCCGGCCTCGTCGAGAGGCGGCGCCTCGCGGGCGGTCTTGGCGAAGCGCCAGGCGGCGTAGCCGGAGGCGCCGGCGAGCGCCAGGAACGGCAGCATCGGCATGCCGGGCATCAGCGCGATCAGCACCATGACGCCCGAGGACATGCCGAGCGCCTTCGGGTAGTTGGCGAGCTGCTTGCCGAGCGCCTTGTCGGCCGAGCCCTTCACGCCCGCCTTCGAGACCAGGATGCCGGCGGCGGTCGAGACGATCAGTGCCGGCACCTGCGAGGCGAGGCCGTCGCCGATGGTGAGGAGCGTGTAGCTCTTGGCCGCCGCGCCGATCGCCATGTCCTGCTGCGCGACGCCGATGATGATGCCGCCGACCACGTTGATGAAGGTGATCAGCAGCGCCGCGATCGCATCGCCGCGTACGAACTTCGAGGCGCCGTCCATGGCGCCGAAGAAGGACGATTCCTCTTCCAAGGCCGAGCGCCGCGCCTTGGCGACCTTCTCGTCGATCAGGCCGGCCGAAAGGTCGGCGTCGATCGCCATCTGCTTGCCGGGCATCGCGTCGAGGGTGAAGCGCGCCGCGACCTCGGCGATGCGGCCCGAGCCCTTCGTGATGACGACGAAGTTCACGATGATCAGGATCGCGAACACGATGATCCCGATGACGAAGTTGCCCCCCATCACGAAGTTGCCGAACGCTTCGATGACGTGGCCGGCCGCCGCCGTTCCCTCGTGGCCGTGGCCGAGGATCAGCCGGGTCGAGGCGAGGTTCAGCGCCAGCCGCAGCATGGTCGCCATCAGCAGCAGCGTCGGGAAGACGGTGAATTCCAGCGGGTTGTCGATGAACAGGCCCGTCATCATGATTAGCACCGACATGATGATCGACACGGCGAGCAGCAGGTCGAGCAGCACCGACGGCAGCGGGAAGATCAGCACCGCGAGGATGCCCATCACCGCGGTCGCAAAGAACAGGTCGGTGCGCTTGGAGAGCGCGTCGAAGCTGGCGCGGTTCGGCATCGAGAAGCCGCCGAGCGCCGACATCCCTCCGGTCCGCTCCGGCGCGATCGCCGTCTCGCTCATGTCCCTGACCCCCGCCCGCGACGGGCGGACCCGGTAAGATTTGCCGGTTGGATGGTTAGCGTCCTGTTAACGCGACGTCCCGACGACGCCATCGGCCAAGCTGGAACCCGGCTCCGCTCCGGCGGCTTGAACGGGCTCGGGATCGGGCCCGCCGCACGAGCAGGCGCGCGATCTGACGTTCAACGACCGGAGGAACCACCATGGCGATGCGAGCCATCACCGCCCTGTTCGACGATTACGACGCGGCGGCCCGCGCGGTCGACAAGCTCGAAGCCGAGGGCATCCCCCACGGCGACATCAGCATCGTGGCCAACAACGCCGAGGACCGGCATGCCGGCCGCCTCACAACCACCGGCGATCCGACCCGCTCGTCGGACCCCGCCGACGCGGGCGTCGGCGGCGCCGGCACCGGTGCGACGCTCGGCACGGTGCTCGGCGGCGGCGCCGGCCTCCTGGCCGGCCTCGGCATGCTCGCGATCCCCGGGATCGGTCCGGTGGTGGCGGCCGGCTGGCTCGCCGCGACCGCGGCGGGCGCCGGCGTCGGCGCCGCGGCCGGCGGCCTCCTCGGCGCTCTGACGGGCACCGGCCTCAGCGAACATGAGGCCGAGACCTATGCCGAAGGCGTGCGCCGCGGCGGCACCCTCGTCACCGCCCGCGTCGAGGACGGCCAGGCCGACCGCATCCTGGCGATCCTCGATCGGCACGGGTCGATCGATCTCGACGAGCGGGCGCAGGGCTGGCGGGCACAGGGCTGGACCGGCGGCATGACCGGCGCCGAGGTCGGAGCCGGCGAGGTCGGGTCGACGGCGATCGGGGCCGCAGCTTCGACCACTACCGGTCTCGACACCGAAAGCGGCCATACCCTGCTGCCAGTGGACGAGCCCCGCACCGCCGGCACCCCGCCGGCGCCGAGCCAGACCTTCGGTTCGGATCGCCGTTGAGCGAAGCTCGCGATCAGGTCATCTGCTTGCGGGCGAACAAGGCGGCGGCGAAGAACAACGCCGCGCCGGCCGCGACGAGACTGCTCATCAGCAGCCGTCGCGGCTGGGTCGAGGACTCCGCCAGGACCGGCTCGACGATCGGGCTGAAGAACTCGATCTGCCGGGCGGCGATGATCCGCGCGCGCTCGTTGGCGGCGATCACCTTGGCGTAGTATTTTTCCGTATCCTTGCGCTCGTTGTCGAGCGCCTCGAACCGTGTCAGCGTGTCGGACAGCAGGCGCTTCTGCTCCGGATCCTGGCTCGCCGACTGGTGTTCGATCCGGTTGATGTTATCGTCGAGGTCCTTGATCTGGGCCTTCATGTCGAGGATGCGGCGCGATTCCGGAGCGAGGTCGCGCAGCGACATCGTCAACTGCACCGAAAGGTTGATGCGCGCGGCCCTAAGCTCGGCGATCACCTTCAGGTTCGTTTCGTTGGCCTTCTGCGCATCGAGCACGCCGTCACGGTTGCGCAGGTCGCGCACCGCGAGGCGGATCTTCGCCAGGCGCTCCTCCGCCAAGCGCATCTCGCGATTGCTCTCGGCGACCGCATCGTTGCGCGCGCGCATGGTGAGCTCGTTCACCATGCGCTCGGCTTCCGTCATCACCGCCTTCGTGATCGCCAGCGACTCGGCCGGATCGAAGGCCGTCACCGTCAGCGACATGATGCCGGAGCTGCCCTCGAGGTCGATGGCGACGCGCTCGCGCCAGTACTTCAAAAACTTCTCGATCGGCTTCTCGGGATCGAAGCGCGAGAGGAAGTCGATCTGGTCGCGGCTGAACCATTCGCGGATCGGCAGCTTGGCCTGGATCACCTCCAGCATCGGACGGCTAAGGACGTACTGGTGGGTGATCAGCACGTCCTGAGCCAGCAGCTCCTTGGGGACGCCGGCATTGGTCCCGACCGCATCCGGCGTCGCCTTCTCGGCGCCGCCGAGGGCTGGGCGTAGCGCGAAGCGGGCCTCGGTGACGAAACGGTCGGAGGCGATCGGGCCGTAATAGATGCCGCCCGCGACGGTCGGCAGGACGAAGCACAGGACGAACAGGATCGGTAGCCACGGATCGCTCTTCACGTGGCTCTGGTAGGAGCGAATGCCCTTCTTGCGGTCGGCGAAGCGGGACAGTCGCGCGATCTGGCTCAGCGACTCCGCCACCGCCTTGGACCGGTCTGCGGTCGTCAGCGGCTGGCCCTGAGGGTTGCGGATCTCGACGTTCATGGACCTGCTAATTCCGTTGTCCGGGCGGATTTGGCGTCCACCCTCTGCGCATTGCGCGGCGAAACGATGTCTGCCCCGTGCGGCGACCTCACGCGTTCAGGCGCCGGTAGACCTCGATCGCGTCGTTGACGTCCTCGTATATGATGGCGCGGCCGTTGATCAGCACGATGCCCTGCGTGCACCACTCGCGGATCGTCTCCATCGAGTGGGACACCATGATGACGTCGGCGGACTTCCGCCGTTCGGCGAAGACTTCGGAGCAGCGCCGCTGGAAGCGCGCGTCGCCCACCGCCGTGACCTCGTCGATCAGGTAGCAATCGAACGGGATCGCCATGCTCATCCCGAAGGCGAGGCGCGAGCCCATGCCCGACGAGTAGGTCCGGATCGGAACGTCGAGGTAGCTGCCGAGCTCGGAGAAGTCCTCGACGTAGTCGAGCACGCGCTTCGGGTCCTCGCCGTAGACGCGCGCCACGAAGATCACGTTGTCCCGGCCGGTCATCATCGGGTGGAAGCCGCCGCCGAACCCGAGGGGCCAGGAAACCCGCAGAGCCCGCTTGATCTTGCCGCTCGTCGGCTCCTCGGTGCCGCCGATCATGCGCATCGTCGTCGACTTGCCGGCGCCGTTGATCCCGAGGATGCCGTAGCTGATGCCGGGCTTCAGCGTCAGCGACACCCGCTCTAGGATCGTGCGGCGATGGCCGTCGGTCTTGTAGATCTTGGTGACGTTCTCGAAGCGGATCACCGCAGGCCGATCTCCTCGACGCGCCTGGGTTGGCAGGCTGCCGAAGGCTGTTGCCCGCCGAAAGCGGCGAATCTGAGGATAGGCCCCGCCCGGCTCAGTCCACGGCCGGCGCGTGCAGCTCGGCGTTGGTGAAGCGCTGCTGCTCCTCCATGACCAGCGCGCCGAGCTCGCGCTTGATCGCGTTGAAGTCCTGACTCGACGGGTCGCGCGGACGCGGCATCGGTACGGTGACGTCGCGTTTGATCCGGCCAGGGCGGTAGGTCATCACCAGTATGCGGTCGGCGAGGTAGATCGCCTCCTCGATCGAGTGCGTCACGAACACGATCGTCTTGCGGTACTCCGACCATATGCGAAGGAGCTCGTCCTGAAGGGTCCGCCGGGTCAGCGCGTCCAGCGCCCCGAACGGCTCGTCCATCAGCATCACCGGCGGATCGAGCGCCAGAATGCGGGCGATCGCCACGCGCTGGCGCATGCCGCCGGACAGGTCTTTCGGATAGCGCTTGCGGAAGTCGGAAAGCCCCAGCGTGGCGACGATGCGATCGACGGCGATCGTGGCCTCCGGCTTGGGCACACCCTTGATATCGAGGCCGAAGCGGACGTTGTCCTCGACCGTCATCCACGGGAACAGCGCGTATTCCTGGAAGACCATGCCGCGGTCCGGCCCAGGCTGCGTCACCACCTTGCCGCCCATGGTGATCCGCCCGTCGGTGAGCGGGGTGAAGCCGGCGATGGCGTTGAGCAGGGTGGACTTGCCGCAGCCGGAGGGGCCGAGCAGGCACAGGAACTGCCCCTCCGGCACCGTGGTCGAAATGTCCTGGAGTGCCGCGACCGCGGCGGTCCCGGTGCCGAACACCTTCACGGCGTTCGCGACGACGATCTCTGCGGACTTGGATTGCCGGTCGGCGGACATGGGTGGCCTATCGCTCGAGGCCGCGATGCCAGCGCAGCAGGTGGTCGTTGAGACGGCTCATCGCGCCGTCGATGATTAAGCCGAGGATGCCGATCGTCAGCATGCCGCCGATGATCTTGTCCGACCACATGTACTCGCGCGCCTCGAGGATGCGGTAGCCGAGGCCGTCAGAGACCGCGATCATCTCGGCGACGATCACGACGATGAACGCGGTGCCGATGCCGATTCGCATCCCGGCGAGCACGTAAGGGCTCGCGGCCGGCAGGATCACCCGGCGGAACATCGTCCAAGAGTTGGCGCCGAGGTTCCGCGCAGCGCGGATGTAGATCGAGTCGACCTGCCGCACGCCGGCGATGGTGTTGACCAGCACCGGGAAGAAGGTGCCAAGCGCAATCAGGAATAGGGCCGGCGGGTTGCCGAGGCCGAACCAGACGATGGCGAGCGGTATGTAGGCGATCGGCGGGATCGGGCGCAGCACCTGTAGCAGCGGGTTGAACAGCCCATAGAGCCTGTCGCTCGTGCCGAGCATCAGACCGGTCGGCACTGCTAGCCCCGCACCGATGACGAAGCCCGCCAGAACCCGCGTCAGGCTCGACACCGCGTCGTGCGGCATCTCGCCTGAGAAGATCCAAGAGACGTAGCTCTCCTGGCCCGGCTCATAGGGGAGGGCGGGCAGCAGGCCCGCATACCACTTCACCGCCACCGAGCTCGGCGGCGGCAGTACGATCGGCGAGAACACGCCGACCCGGCTCAGGATCTCCCAGAGCACGAGCAGGCCGACCGGGACGAGGGCGCCCCGCAGCGAGGAAAGCCGCATCACGGGGTCTTCGATTCGGCCTTGATGCCAAGATCCGCCTTGGCCTTTTCGAGCAGGTCCGTCTTCACCCACTCGGCATCGCTCTTGGGCGGGGTCGTCATCTTACCGAGGCCGTACTTCATCATATAATCGGTGGTGGTCTGCATGTGCCCGGCCGGCACGTCGTAGGTGTAGCTCGCGTTCGCCATGCCGTCGCGGAAGTCCTGGCTCGAAAGCTGGCCCTTGAACACGGACTCGCGCACGTACTTCTCGGCCAGCGCCCGGTCGTCGATGAAGGCCTTGGTCGCGGCCACGAAAAGCTTGAGCACCCGGCCGGCGATCTCCGGCTTCTCGTTGTACATCTTCTCGGTCATCACGAGCGGACGCACGGGGATGCCGATCGGCGTGTCGTAGGGCTTCACCACCTCGACGCCCCATCCGGCGCTGATCGCCTGAGTCGATTGCGGCTCCGACTGGCAGATCACGTCGACGTATTTCTGCGCCAGCGCCTGGTTCAGGTCGGCGTAGTTGTTGAAGTAAATCAGCTGCACGTCCTTGCCGGCGCGCTCGCCCCAGGTCATGCCGTGCTTGTCGAGCTCGGCGAGCAGCATCAGGTCCTGCGTGCCGCCGCGGACGGTGGCGACCTTGAGGCCTTTCACATCTTTTAGCGTTTTCACCGCGTCGAGATCGGGCCGCTTCAGGATGCGAACGCCGCCGTTGGCGAAACCCGCCACCACGTAGAGCTTCACGCCGTTGCCACGCGCCGCCACCGCGCCGTCGGCGCCCGAGGCCGAGATGTCGATCTGGTCCACCGCCATGGCGGGGTAGATGTCGGCGCCCTTGGCGAACTGCTTCTCGTCGATCTTCAGGCCGAACTTCGGGGCGATCTCCTTCATGTAGGAGATCGCCCCGTAGTGGGCAAACTTCAGGTTCCCGAGGCGGACGACGTCGTCGGCCCGCGCGGTGCCGGCGGCGAGAAGCAGGATCGCGGCGGCGGCGGCCGAGGCGCGCTTGAACATCGATGTCCTCCGGGTCGCAGGTCGTTCCGCCTGCCGTTCGCCCGGCGATGTACGCCGGGCGCTGCATTGACTAGGCGAGGCGCCGACTGAAAGTAAAGCGCAGGGAGGCGACGCCGTGACAGCTGTTGAAACGGATGAAACCGGCCGCATAGCCGTGGTCGGCTGCGGTACGCTCGGTGCCAGCTGGGCGGCCTTGTTCCTCGCGCACGGCTTCGACGTGGCGGCCTACGACACCGCGCCCGGCTTCGCGGACCGGCTCCGCGCTTCCGTCGCGCACGCGCTCGGCCAGCTGGGGGAACTCGGACTGCGTGGACGCGGGCGCCTGGAGACCTGCACCGCGATCGAGGCGGCCGTGTCCGGCGCGATCTTCGTGCAGGAGAACGCGCCCGAGGACGAGGCGGTCAAGCGGGCGGTGCTGGCCGAGCTCGACGCGCGGGCGGCGCCCGGCGTGATCGTCGCGTCGAGCACCTCGGCGATGCTGCGCAGCCGGATCGTCGCCGAATGCCGGACGCCGGAACGGGTGATCGTCGCCCACCCGTTCCACCCGCCGCACCTGGTGCCGCTGGTGGAGATCGTGGCGGGCGACCCGGCGACCGGCGAGCGCGCCGCCGCGTTCTACGCCCGGCTCGGGCGGCGCCCGGTGATCCTGCGGCGCGAGATGCCGGGCCACGTCGCCAACCGCCTCGCCTCGGCCCTGTACCGGGAGGCGGTGAACCTCGTCGCCGAGGGGGTGGCCAGCGTCGCCGACATCGACGCGGCCTTGTGCAACGGGCCGGGGCTGCGCTGGGCGGCGATGGGGCCGCACATGACCTATCATCTCGGCGGCGGGGCGGGCGGCATCCCGCACGCTGCCCGAGCTGGAGGCCCGCCGCGACCGCGCGCTGATCGATATCCTGAAGGCCCGGACCGAGGTCGCCGGATCTTAGAGCATTTTCCCTGATCTCTGGATCACGGAAAATGCTCTAACCTGCTGTGTGGTCGCATTCTCTTCACACGAGCCGGCATCCACCTCGCTTGAAAATGCTCTAGCCGGCGCGCCGCTTCGCTCCGGCCATGCGCCCGACGCAACGTGAAGGCCGCAGCGGGCGTGCTATGCGCAAGCCCTCCTCGAACGCCAGCCGGTCCGCCATCCCGTGAACGCCGTGATGATCATCGTCCCGATCTTCGGGATCATCCTGATCGGCTGGGGCGCGGCGCTGGCCGGCCTGCTCTCCGACAAGGTGAGCGAGGGGCTTTCGGAATACGTCTTCGCCATCGCCGTGCCGTCGCTGATCATCGCGACGCTGACCCGGCCGGGCCTTGATGGCGAGATTTCCTGGGGCTACTGGATCTCCTATTTCGGCGGCGCCGGCATGTCCTGGCTCGCCGGGTCGCTGATCGCGCGGCGGCGCGCGGGCATCGAGCGGCAGGGCGCGATCCTGCACGGCTTCGCCGCCAGCCAGTCGAACACCATCTTCGTCGGCGTGCCGACCATCCTCCAGGCTTACGGCGAGGAGGGGGCGTTCCCGCTCTTCCTGCTGCTCGCCGTCCACCTGCCGCTGATGATGGGCTGCGCCACCTTCCTGATCGAGGCGGAGGCCGGGCGTTCGCTCTGGCAGCGCCTGCGCGGCCTCGGCCTCGTGCTGATCCGCAACCCGATCTTCGTGGCGTTGCTGATCGGCATGGCGCTGAAGCAGGGCGGCATCGTCCCGTCCGGCATCCCCAAGGCGCTGATCGACATGTTCGCGGCCACGGCCTCGACCTGCGCGCTGATCGCGCTGGGCGCCGGCCTGCGGCGCTACCGCGTGCTGTTCGACCTGCCCGGTGCGGTGGTGATCGCGCTGTTGAAGCTCGTCGTCCACCCGCTGATCGTGTGGCTGCTCGCGACGAAGCTGTTTGTGATGCCGCCGGCCTATGCCGGCGTCGCGACGCTGTTCGCGGCGATGCCGGTCGGCATCAACGCCTACCTGCTCGCCATGCGCTACCGGACGGAAACCGGCCTGATCGCGGCCTCGCTCCTGGTCTCGACCCTGCTCGCCCCCTTCACCACCATCGCGTGGCTGACGCTGCTCGGCCGGGCGTGACAGCGGCGCGGGCCTGACCCTTCCCCGCGGCGGGCGCGGTGGAAGTCGCGGCCCATCCGGCTATCTTGCGGCGCAACGGCCGGCGAATCGCCGAACCGGCCGAGACCGTTTCGGAGAGGGATCGACCATGAACGCACCGATGCGCGCGCCCGCCGGAAGCGCCGGCCCCCTGGCCAAGGCGTCGGCCGCCTTCGTCTGGGACGACCCGTTCCTGCTCGAGGACCAGCTCACCGAAGACGAGCGCGCGATCCGCGACGTGGCGCAGGACTTCGCCCAGGAGCGGCTGCTGCCCGGCGTGGTGGACGCCTACGCCCAGGAGAAGACCGACCCCGATCTGTTCCGCCAGATGGGCGCACTCGGGCTGCTGGGCGTGACGATCCCCGAGGAATACGGCTGCGCTGGCGCCGGCTACGTCGCCTACGGCCTCGTGGCGCGGGCGGTCGAGCGGGTCGATTCCGGCTATCGCTCGATGATGAGCGTGCAGTCGTCCCTGGTGATGTACCCGATCCACGCCTACGGCTCCGAGGAGCAGCGGCAGAAGTTCCTGCCGAAGCTCGCATCCGGCGAATTCATCGGCTGCTTCGGTCTCACCGAACCCGATGCCGGCTCCGATCCGGGCGGCATGAAGACCAAGGCCGAGAAGATCGACGGCGGCTACCGCCTGTCGGGGGCCAAGATGTGGATCTCGAACGCGCCCTTCGCCGACGTGTTCGTGGTCTGGGCGAAGTCCGACGCGCATGACGGCGCGATCCGCGGCTTCATCCTGGAAAAGGGCATGAAAGGGCTGTCGGCTCCGACGCTGAAGGGCAAGTTGTCGCTTCGGGCCTCGACCACGGGCGAGATCGTGATGGAGGGCGTCGAGGTCGGCGAGGACGCGCTGCTCCCCAACGTCTCCGGCCTCAAGGGCCCGTTCGGCTGCCTGAACCGGGCGCGCTACGGCATCTCCTGGGGCGTGATGGGCGCCGCAGAGGATTGCTGGCACCGGGCGCGCTCCTACACCCTGGAGCGCAAGCAGTTCGGCCGGCCGCTGGCGCAGACGCAGCTCATCCAGAAGAAGCTCGCCGACATGCAGACCGAGATCACGCTCGGATTGCAGGCATCCTTGCGCGTCGGCCGCCTGATGGACGAGGGAAAGATGGCGCCGGAGATGATCTCGCTGATCAAGCGCAACAATTGCGGCAAGGCGCTCGACATCGCCCGCACCGCCCGGGACATGCACGGCGGCAACGGCATCATGGGCGAGTACCACGTGATGCGTCACGCTCAGAACCTCGAGACGGTGAACACCTACGAGGGCACCCACGATGTCCACGCCCTGATCCTCGGCCGCGCGCAGACCGGGCTGCAGGCGTTCTTCTGATCTTCGTCTCGATAAGCGGATGTTTCGACGCGGGTCTCGGATCGCGCGGTACGATTTGCTCCCTCACGCGTTGTGCCACTGACGACGACATCTCGAACGCGTGAGAAACTGATGAAACGGATTGTCTTAGCGTCCGCCTTGATGGCCGGCGCGCTCGCCATGCTTCCCGCGACCGTCGACGCCCGCGGCTTCGGCGGCCGGGGCGGCGGCGGCTTCGGTGGCGGCCATGGCATCGGCGGCGGCGGCGGCTTCGGCGGTGGCCGCGGCTTTGGTGGCGGCGGCTTCGGCGGCGGTCGCGGCATCGGCGGGGCAGGCTTCGCCAACCGTGGCTTCGGCGGTGGGTTCGCCAACCGTGGCGTCGGTGGTGGGTTTGCCAACCGTGGCGTCGGTGGTGGGTTTGCCAACCGTGGCGTCGGTGGTGGGTTTGCCAACCGAGGCGGCTTCGTCGGCAACGGCGGCTTCGCCAACCGCGGGATCGGCCGGGGCTACGGCACCGGCTATGGTCGCGGGTACCGCGGCGGCTACGGTCGTGGCCTCGGCTACGGCGCGGCCGGCCTCGGGCTCGGCCTCGCCACCGGCGCTCTGATCGGCGGCGGCCTCGGTTATGGCTACGGCGGCTACGGCTACGACGACAACTACTACGGCGGCGGTTACGCGCCGGCCGGCTACGGCGGCTACGGCTACGCTCCGGCCTACACGGAGGTGCAGACCGAGGTGGCGCCCGGCCCGCAGGAATCGGTGAGCTACTGCATCCAGCGCTTCCGCTCCTACGACGTGCGCTCGCAGACCTACCTCGGCAACGACGGCGCGCGGCACTCCTGCCCGTAAGGGTTTCGAGGCCGATATGACGAGAAGCCCCGCGACCGATACGGTCGCGGGGCTTTTTGCTGCCCGCCCGGAACGGTTCCGGGCCAAGGGGGACGCCACGCCATGACGACCGACGAGATCCAAGACCTCCACCGTGCCCGCACGGTTCTGGCGCGGCAGCGCAACGCCATGGCCAAGCGCCTCTCCGGCATCGACCTTGCGCCGGTGTCGATGGCCGAGGATTTGACCCGGATCCTCGTCGCGATCGAGGCGGTCGACCGCGCGCTGACCGCCGAGGGCCGGCCCTACATGGCGCCGGAGATGCACGCGGAAGGCTGAGGCTTTCGGGCCGGCGACACGCATTCGGCGCGCCGGCCCAGCGGGATTAGGATCAGGCCGAAGCGGCCTCGATCCGCACGGGCACGGATTTCGCCGCGGGCACCTTGCTGCGCTCGGCATGGTGCCAGAGCGGGATCAGCGGGTTGCACTCGGGGTAGTAGCCGCCGACGCAGCCCGTCGGGATGTCGTAGGCCAGCACCCGGAAGCCCTCGACCCGCCGCACCACCTTGTCGTCCGTCGCGCCGACGAGGTGAACGGTCTGCGCGTCGCGCAGGCCGAGGCGGGCGATGTCGTCGCGGTTCATGAACAGCACCATCCGCGTGCCCTTCACGCCGCGGAATCGGTCGTCGTAGCCGTAGATCGTGGTGTTGAACTGGTCGTTCGACCGCATGGTGATGAGCCGCATCACCTCGGGGTCGGCCTGCTCGGTGTCGGGGTCGGCCGACAGGCTGCGCGGCGTGACGAAGTTCGCCTTGCCGGTGTCGGTCTTCCATGTGCGGTCGGCGGCCGGAATCGGCCGGCGGAAGCCGCCGGGCGTCCACATCCGCGCGTTGAAGTCCTTGAACTGGTCGGGATAGGTCGCCTCGATCGCGTCGCGAACGCTGGCGTAGTCGCCGCCCCAGCGATCCCAGTCGATCCGCGGGTTCGGCGTCAGCGTCGCCTTGGCGATCCCGGCGACGATGCGCGGTTCGGACAGCAGCTCGGGTCCGGCCGGCTCGGCATAGCCCTTCGAGCCATGGATGCAGGCGGTCGAATCCTCCATCGACACCGCCTGCCGCCCGCCGGCCTGCTCGTCGATCTCGATTCGGCCGAGGCAGGGCAGGATGTAGGCGACCTCGCCGTGGATCAGGTGATTGCGGTTGAGCTTCGTCGAAATCTGGACGGTCAGGCGAAGCGTCTTCCAGGCTTCCTCCATCAGCGCGGTCTCCGGCACCGCGCGGATGAAGTTGCCGCCGAGCGCCACGAACGCCTTCACCGAACCGTCGAGGATACCCTCGCAGGCCTCGACGGTGTTGAGACCCTTCTCCATCGGCGGCTCGAAGGCGTAGAGTTCGCGCAGCTTGTCGTTCGGTACCAACTCCGGCTTCTCGGTAATGCCGACCGTGCGCTGCCCCTGGACGTTGGAATGCCCACGGACCGGGCAGATGCCGGCGCCGCGCTTGCCGATGTTGCCGCGCATCAAGAGCAGGTTGACCAAGGCCTGCACGGTCTCGACGCCCATGCGGTGCTGGGTCAGCCCCATGCCGTAGACGCCGATCGTCGCCTTCGCCTTGGCGTAGGTCGCCGCCGTCTGCTCCAGCGCCTTGCGGGTCAGGCCCGAGCGCCGCTCCAGCTCGTCCCAGGACTTTCCGCGGACCGAGGCCGCGAACGCCTCGAAGCCGTGGGTGTGCTCGGCGATGAAGGCGGTGTCGAGCACGCGCTCGGCGCCGCTCGCGATCGCCGCGTCGTCGAGCGCCAGCAGCGCCTTGCAGATCCCGTAGATCGCCCCGAAATCGCCGCCGGCCTTGACCTGCAGGTACTGCGACGAGATCCGCGTCTCGGACTTCGTCAGCATTTCGAGTGGCGCCTGCGGGTTGGTGAAGCGCTCCAGCCCCCGCTCCCGGAACGGGTTGAAGGTGATGATCGGGACGCCGCGGCGGCTCGCATCCTGGAGCGGATGCAGCATCCGCGGCGCGTTCGAGCCGGGGTTCTGCCCGAAGAACAGGATGCAGTCGGTGTGCTCGAACGCCTCAAGCAGCACCGTGCCGACCGGCGAGCCGATGCTTTCTGGAAGCGCCACGGAGGTCGATTCGTGGCACATGTTCGACGAGTCGGGCAGGTTGTTGCTGCCGTGCAGCCGCGCCAGCAGGCCGTACATGTACGACGTTTCGAGCGAGGCGCGGCCGGAGGCGTAGAACACAGCCGCCTTCGGATCGAGCGCCTTCAACTCGGCGCCGATCTCCGCGAAGGCGGCATCCCACGAGACCGGCAGGTAGCGGTCGCTCGCCGCATCCCAGCGCAGGGGTACGGTGAGGCGCCCGAGCTCCTCCAGGTCGTAGTCGCGCCAGCCGGTGAGTTCGGTGACCGTGTGGGCGGCGAAGAACTCGGCGCCGATGCGCTTGCGCGTCACCTCCCAAGCGGTCGCCTTGGCGCCGTTCTCGCAATACTCGAACACCGCCGGCTTGCCGGGCTTGGCCCAGGCGCAGCTGACGCACATGAAGCCGCCGGGCTTGTTCTGGTGGCGCAGCATCAGGCCGCCGGTGACGGGGATCTGCTCGCGCAGGAGGATCTCGGTGAGCGACTTCGCCGACCCCCAGCCGCCGGCCGGCCCCTCGTAGGGGTCGAGCTGCACCGAATCCGTCATCCTCGAAACTCCAACCTTCGCGATCCTCGAGGAAGAACCCTTCGTCGGCGCGAAAGGGTCCGCTCGGCTGCGTGCGGCAAACGCCGCGCACTGGCAGGGTCGGCGCCGGGCGCCTGGCCGTGCTACGGCTCGCGCCGGCCCCCATCGAAAGCACGACCCCGATTGTCCGACCGGAACGAGATCCCGGCGCCGCGCGCCGCAGACGCCCCGCGCGATCCCCGGACCGAGGCGGTCCTCGAACGGATCGCAGCCGCCCAGGGCGCGCCGTTCGGGGCCGGCGAGCACGGGCTCGACCTCGTGCGCCTCGACGCCGGCGGCGCGGCGCTCGCCCGCCGGATCGACGCCGCGCTGCCTCCGCCGGCCTGGTGGGACGCCGAATGCGGCGGCCTCAACCTCGCCGACGCGAACCTCGACCGGGCGCGGATGGAGGGCGCGAACCTCTCGCACGCCAACCTGCGGCGGGCGACGCTGTCGGGGGCGGTCGGACGCTCGGCCGACTTCTCGTATGCGATCCTGGAGGAGGCCGACCTCGGCGAGGCCGACCTCAGCGGCACGGATTTCCGCGGCATCGTCGCCGGCCAGGCGAGCTTCCGCGAGGCGATGCTGGAGGATGCGCGCTTCGACGACGCGGCCTTGCGCTTCGCGAAGTTCCCGAAGGCGCTGCTGGACGGCGCGGACTTCTCCGGCGCCGACCTGTGGGGCGCCGACTTCACCGGCGCGGATGCGGACGACACCAGCTTCAAGCGGGCGCGCCTCGACGAGGCCGACCTCTCGGACGTGAACCTGACGCATGCCGACTTCGAGGGCGCGAGCCTGACCAAGGCCCGCCTCGTGGGCTCGCGCCTACGCGGTGCGAACCTCTCCAACGTCAAGCTCGACGGCGCCGACCTCTCCGGCGCCGACCTGTCCGACACCAGCTTGGTGCGGCTGAACTTCGTCACCTGCAAGCTGCGCCACGCGCGCTTCGCCGGCGCTTGGCTCAACGGCACGCGGATGCGGATCGAGCAGCTCGACGGCATGGTCGGCGAGGAGGCGGCTGGCGACTACGCTGGCGCGCAGGCGAGCTACCTCGCCCTGGAGCAGAACCTGAAGAGCATCGGCAGCCACGACGAGGCGAGCTGGGCGTACAAGCGCGGCCGCCGCATGGGCCGGCTCGAAGCAGGCCAGAAGACCCGCGCGGCCTGGACCGCCCGCGACGGGCGTGCCGTCCTCCGCCATGGCTACCGCTGGACCTCGGACCGCTTCGTCGAGTGGCTGTGCGACTACGGCGAGAGCCTGTCGCGGATCGCCCGCGCCTTCGCCATCCTCATCGTCGCCTTCGCCGCCCTGTTCGGCCTCGCCGGCGGCCTGATCCCGGACGGATCCAGCGAGCCGACCCGCAACGCCGTCGACTGGCTGAGCTACAGCGCGCTCAACATGATGACGGCGAACCCGCCGGAGATCGGCGTGAAGCCGATCGGCCGCTTCACCAACCTGCTCGTCGGCATCGAGGGGGCGGCCGGAATCATCCTGATGGGGCTCTACGGCTTCGTGCTCGGCAACCGTCTGCGCCGCTGATTTCCGCGCGGCCGCCCTATCTGTCGGGCGTGGCCGCGCCGGCCGAGGATCGACGACGAACATGCCCGATTGGATACGCGACACCGTGTGGTGGCAGGTCTACACCCTCGGCTTCGTCGGGGCGGAGCAGACCGTCCGGCGCGGCATGGCGACCGCGCATCGCCTGGACCAGGTCGCCGCCTGGATCGACTACGCCGCCGACCTCGGCGCGACCGGGCTGGCGCTCGGGCCGATCTTCGCGTCCTCCACCCACGGCTACGACACGATCGATTACCTGCGCATCGATCCGCGCCTCGGCGACGATTCCGACTTCGACCGCCTGGTCGCGGCCGCCCATGCCCGCGGCCTCAAGGTCCTGCTCGACGGCGTGTTCAACCATGTCGGGCAGGACTTCGCCGCCTTCCGCGCGGTGCTCGACGAGGGGCCGTCGGCGGCGCAGGCCGGGTGGTTCCACCTGACCTGGCCGGAGGGGACGAACCCCGGCGACGTGCCGGACCACCGCTGCTTCGAGGGCCACCGCGCCCTCGTCACGCTGAACCACGACCATCCCGAGGTCGCCGACCACGTCGTGGCGGTGATGAACCACTGGCTCGCCCGAGGCGCCGACGGCTGGCGGCTCGACGCCGCCTACGCCGTGCCGCGGGCGTTCTGGACCCGCGTCCTGCCGCGGGTCCGCGCCGCACATCCCGAGGCCTACTTCGTCGGCGAGGTGATCCACGGCGACTACGCCGGCGTCGTCGCCGAGACGGGCTTGGATTCGGTGACGCAGTACGAGTTGTGGAAGGCGATCTGGTCCGGACTGAACGACCGCAACCTGTTCGAGCTCGCCCACGCCCTGAAGCGGCACGATGCATTCCTCGAAGCCTTCGTGCCGATGACCTTCGTCGGAAACCACGACGTGACCCGGATCGCCAGCCGGCTCGCCGACATCCGGCACCTGCCCCACGCTCTGGCCGTGCTATTCACGGTCGGCGGCACGCCCTCGATCTATGCCGGCGACGAGCAGGCCTTCCGCGGCCTCAAGGAGGAGCGCGAAGGCGGCGACGACGCGATCCGCCCCGCCTTTCCGCCGTCGCCCGACGACCTCGCCCCAGAGGGCTGGCCGACCTACAGGCTGCATCAGGACCTCGTCGCCCTGCGGCGCCGGAACCCCTGGCTCCATACGGCGCGAACGCAGACGCTGCACCTGACCAACACCGCCATGACGCTGGAGACCCGCGGCGACGGGCACCGGCTCCTCCTCGCCCTCAACCTGTCGGACGAGCCCACCGAGCAGCCGGCGCCCGGTGCGCGCGGGCTGGAAGCCGGCCAGGCCGACCTCCTCTCTGCGCCCGCCGGCCGCATCCGCCTTCCGCCGCACGGCTGGGCGATCCTCGCGGCGGAGGCGTGATCGCGGCGGCTTTCGACCTATGTCGGAGTTGGGGACGGGGCGTTCGAAGCGGACCATGCCAATGAGACCGGGAAGACGCGTCCACCGCAGGCCGTTGCCGGGCCTGCTCCTCGCGACAACCATCGGCGCCGCCGTCCCATCCGAGGCGTTCGCGCTGGAGGTGACCCGCTCGCGCGTCGTCGCCGCGCCGCCCGCGGCGGTCTGGTCGCTGGTCGGCGGATTCTGCGACATCGCGCGTTGGCATCCACAGGTGACGCGCTGCACGCTGTCGTCGGAAAGCGGCGCGCCGGTGCGCGCGCTGGTGGCGTCGGGCGGGCTCGGCACGCTGATCGAGACCGAGACGGCGCGGGACGAGGCGGCGATGAGCTATTCCTACCGCCTGGTCTCGGGGCCGCTGCCGGTGAAGGATTACGCCGCGACGCTCTCGGTGGCGCCGATCGGCGAGGGCGCCGGAAAGGGCGCGACCATCACCTGGACCGCGCGCTTCGAGGCCGAGGGGATGAGCGAGGCGGAGGCGGTCGCCGACATCGCCGGGGTCTACGAGGCCGGGCTCGCCGGCATCGCCAGGGAAGCCGCGCCTTAGGCGTCCCTAGGATCAGTCCTTCGACAGGCTGTCGATCAGGTGGTTCAGGTCGATCCGCATCGCCTGCACCTCGGGCTCCGTCAGGTCGAGCTGGCACATCACGCTCTGGCGCACCTCCGCCGCGTCGGCACGCAGGGCGCGACCCTGCTCGGTCAGGGCGATCTCGACCTCGCGCTCGTCGGTGCGGCGGCGGTTGCGCTGCAGCAGGCCGGCCGTCTCCAGGCGCTTCAGCACCGGCGTCAGCGTGCCGGAATCGAGGCGGAGGCGTCGGCCGATCTCGGAGACGGTGACGCCGTCGGTCTCCCACAGGACCATCAGCACGAGGTATTGCGGGTAGGTCAGACCGATCCGTTCGAGGAGCGGACGGTAGGACTTCGTCATCCGGTGCGCGGCCGCGTAGAGGGCGTAGCAGAGCTGGTTGTCGAGGAGCAGGGGATCCCTGGTCCGGTCGAACTCCGCCCCGGGCGGCTCCCGCAACTCCTCCGTCATGCACGCCATCTCAGTCGTCCACATCGCCACGCACGGAAATCCGTCGCGTTCCCCCGTTGCCCCGATCGCCCGGCATAACACGATATCTCCGGTCGTTGAGAGGGCGGTGACGACTTTCGGTCGAAAAGCGCGTCACGCAGAGCAGCTTACCGTATCAGGCGCCGAGACCGTCGAGGCTCGCGAGCAGCCCCGGCTCGTCCTCGAGCGTGCGCAGGTCGAGGTGTACCGCGCCGTCGGCGATGCGGCCGATCACCGGAACCGGCAGGGCGCGCAAGGCCGCCGCCATGCGCTTCGGCCAGGCGCCGCCGCGACGCGCCCCGTCGCCGGCGGCCTGGGTGAGCACGAGGCAGGCGCTCGGCAGGGTCTCGACCGGCAGCGCGCCCGAGCCGATCTGGCTGCTGCAGGCGGCGACGGCCACCTCCGCCCGGCCGGCGAGGCGGCGCGCCACCTCCGGCGCAAGGCGGCGCGCCTGCGCGTCGATCGCCTCGGCTTTCCGGGTCAGCAGCCGCAGAGTCGGCAAGCGCTCGGCGAGCCGTTCGGGGTTCAGGTAGAGCCGCAGCGTCGCTTCGAGCGCGGCGTAGGTCATCTTGTCGACGCGCAGCGCCCGCTTGAGCGGGCTCTTGCGGATCTTCCGCAACAGGTCCGTCCGCCCGGCGACGATCCCGCACTGGACCGCACCGAGGAGCTTGTCGCCGCTGAAGGTGACGAGGTCGGCATGCGCCAGCGCTGCCCGCACGGTCGGCTCCGGCGGCAGGCCGTGGGCCGCAAGATCCACCAGGCTGCCGCTGCCGAGATCGACGGCCAGCGGCACGCCGCGGGCGCGGCAGAGCGCGCCGAGTTCGTCCTCCCGGGCCTGCGCCGTGAACCCGCGGATCTCGTAGTTGCTCGGGTGCACCCGCATCACCAGGCCGGTTCGCGGGCCAAGCGCCTCGTCGAAGTCGTGCAGGTGCGTACGGTTGGTGGTGCCGACCTCGCGCAGGCGGCAGCCGGCCCGCGCCATCACGTCGGGGACGCGGAACGAGCCGCCGATCTCCACCAGTTCGCCGCGGGAGACCACCACCTCCTTGCGCATCGCCAGGGCGTTGAGGACGAGGAAGACGGCGGCCGCGTTGTTGTTGACGACGATCGCCGCCTCAGCCCCGGTCAGCCGGCAGATCAGCGCCTCGACGTGGTCGTCGCGCTCGCCGCGCTCGCCGGTGGCAAGGTCGAATTCGAGGTTGGCAGCCCCGGTCATCACTGCGGACACCGCTTCGGCCGCCTCCGGCGGCAGCAGGGCGCGGCCGAGGTTGGTGTGCAGCACCGTGCCGGTGAGGTTGAAGACCGGGCGCAGCGAAGCGCGCGACAGCTCAGACAGGCGCCCCTCGACGGCGGCGAGGATCGCGGCCTCGTCCGGGACGCCCTCGGCGCGGGCGCGGATCGCCGCCAAGTCTTCGCGGACGGCGTCTCGGACGGCGGTCCGCCCGAAGGTCTCGATCAGACTGGCAGCAACCTGATGCCCGAGGAGCCGCTCGACGGAGGGCGGACGCGCGCCCTGGATCTGGTCGCGCGGACGGGGGACGGACGCCAGTGAAGTCATGGGCGAAGAGATAGCAGGTCGGACCGCGCCATCCAGTCCCATGTCGGGCTCCGCCCGAATGCCGATCTCGGGAGAGCATGCTTGGCAACACGCGCGAAGGCGGGCAGGAAGGTCGCCGATGGACGCGTATCACAGCCTGCTCACCCGCATCCTCGACGAGGGCTGCGCCAAGGAAGACCGCACCGGCACGGGCACCCTCTCGGTGTTCGGGCACCAGATGCGGTTCGATCTCGATCGTGGCTTTCCGCTGGTCACGACGAAGCAGCTGCACCTGCGCTCGATCGTCCACGAGCTGCTGTGGTTCCTGACCGGGGACACCAACGTCGCCGCGCTGCGCGCCAACGGGGTGACGATCTGGGACGAGTGGGCCGACGCCGCGGGCGACCTCGGCCCGGTCTACGGCAAGCAGTGGCGCTCCTGGGAGAAGCCCGGCGGCGGCACCGTCGACCAGATCGCCTGGGTCGTCGAGGAGATCCGCCGCAACCCCGATTCGCGCCGCCTCGTCGTCTCGGCCTGGAATCCGGCCGACCTCGACCGGATGGCGCTGGCGCCCTGCCACTGCCTGTTCCAGTTCTACGTCGCGGACGGGCGCCTCTCGTGCCAGCTCTACCAGCGCTCGGCCGACGCCTTCCTCGGCGTGCCGTTCAACATCGCGAGCTACGCGCTCCTCACCGCGATGATCGCGCAGGTGACGGGGCTCCGGCCCGGCGACTTCGTCCACAGCTTCGGTGACGCGCACCTCTACCGAAACCACCTCGACCAGGCGCGCCTCCAACTCGCCCGCGCGCCGCGCCCGCTGCCGACGCTCCGCCTCAACCCCGAGATCCGCGACCTGTTCGCCTTCCGCTACGAGGACATCGCGATCGAGGGCTACGACCCCCATCCCGCGATCCGCGCACCGGTGGCTGTCTGATGCCCGCTTCGATCGCCGGCGCGCGGCCGCGGATCATCCTCGTCGTGGCCCTGGCCGAGAACGGCGTGATCGGCCGGGACAACGGGCTCGCGTGGCACCTGCGCGGGGACCTCAAGCGGTTCAAGGCCGTCACCATGGGCAAGCCGATGCTGATGGGCCGCAAGACCTACGCCTCGATCGGCCGCCCGCTGCCCGGGCGGCGCACGCTGGTGCTGACCCGCGACCGCGGCTTCGCGGCCGAGGGCGTCGAGACGGTCCACGATTGGGCGCAGGCGCTGGCGGCGGCCTCGGCCGAGGAACTGATGGTGGTCGGCGGCGCCGAGATCTACCGGCTCGCGCTGCCCCACGCCGACGCGCTGCGGCTGACCGAGGTGGCGGCGAGTCCCGAGGGCGACGTACGCTTCCCGGACTTCGACCGGAGCGTGTATCGCGAGACCTTCCGCGAGGCCCATCCGGCCGGCCCGCACGACGAGCACGCCTACACGTTCGTGGACCTCGAACGCATCCCGTGAAAACCACGATTTCGCACGGATGCGCAGGGGCGTCGGGTCGCGGTTGCCAAAGGGGGCGGCGATGCCCACCTGCCTGCCTTGACAGCAGGCGACGGTCCCTCGCAGGTGCGTAGGCCTCCGCTCGTTCCGGTGGCTGCCTCATCCGGGCAGGTTTGGACACGGTCGCGGGCCGCGTGTGCGGTTCGAACCGTGGGCGCGCGGGCGACCCCACAGCAGGCAGGAGAAGACGGCTAGCATGCCTTGGAGCAATCAGAGCGGCGGCAATGGCGGCGGCCCCTGGGGCAGCGGCGGTGGCGGCGGCGGTAAGACGCCCCCCAATCTCGAGGATCTCCTGCGGCGCGGCCAGGACCGCCTGCGCGGCGTCATGCCTGGCGGCTCGCTCGGCGGCGGCAAGAGCTTCGTGGTGATCGGTGCGCTCGCAGTGGGCCTGTGGCTCGCGACGGGCTTCTACACGGTCGCCCCCAACCAGGTCGGCATCGAGACGATCTTCGGCCGCTACGTCGGCTCGAAGGGCGAGGGCCTGCGCTACAACTTTCCTTATCCGGTCGGCGGCGTGATCAAGCCGAACGTCGGACAGGTGAACTCGATCCAGGTCGGCTTCCGGTCCGCCGGCGGCGCCCAGGCGCGCACCCGGGACATGCCCGACGAGAGCCTGATGCTCACGGGCGACGAGAACATCGTCGACCTCGACTTCGAGGTGCAGTGGCGCGTGAACCCGCTGAAGGCTTCGGACTACGTGTTCAACCTCCAGAACCCCGAGGGCACGATCAAGGCGATCGCCGAGAGCGCGATGCGCGAGGTCGTGGGCCGCCGCAACATTCAGGCGATCCTGACGAACGAGCAGTCGAGCGTCGCCCAGGAGGTCAAGGAGATCACCCAGAACGCCCTCGACGAGTACGGCGCCGGCGTCCGCATCGAGGTGGTGCAGCTCGTCAGCGTCAACCCGCCGCCGGAGGTCCGGCCCGCCTTCATCGACGTGAACGCGGCGCAGCAGGACGCCGACACGGCGCAGAACGAGGCGAAGACCTACGCGAGCCGCGAGGTTCCGCAGTCCCGCGGGCGCGCTTCGCAGATCGTCCAGGCGGCGGAAGCGTACAAGACCAAGGCCACCGCCGACGCGACCGGACAGGCCGCGCGCTTCGACGAGGTCTACGCCTCCTACAAGACCGCGCCGACGATCAGCCGCGAGCGGATCTTCCTGGAGACGATGGAGAAGGTGCTGGGCTCCGTGAACAAGGTGATCATCGACCAGGGCGTCGCCGGATCCGGCGCGACCGGTGCGGCAGGCGTCGTGCCCGTGCTGCCGCTGGCCGAATTCGGGTCCCGCACCCCCGCCCCGGCGCAGACGAATGGAGCGGCCCGATGAACGCACAGGCCATCCGCACCGGCTCGGCGGTCATCGCCGCCGCGCTCGCACTCGCCTTCTACGCCTCGGTGTTCACCGTCGGGCAGATGCAGCAGGCCCTGGTACTCCAGTTCGGCCGCGTCCGCGCCGTCCTGAACCAGACCGGCGAGGACAAGCCGGGGCTCTACTTCAAGCTGCCCTTCGTCGAGAACGTCGTGCTGTTCGACAAGCGCGTCCTCGACCTCGACCTGCCGGTACAGACCCTGCTGACGGCCGACCGCCAGAACCTGGAGGTCGACGCCTTCGCCCGCTACCGCATCATCGACCCGCTGCGGTTCTACCAGTCTGTGAACAACGTCGCGCTGGCCAACCAGCGCCTGGCGAGCTTCACCAACTCGTCCCTACGCAACGTGCTGGCCCGATCGACCCGAGACGCCATCGTCAAGACCGAGCGCACCCGGCTGATGAACCAGATCCAGGAGGACGTGAACCGCGAGGCCAAGGCGCTCGGCGTGCAGATCGTCGACCTGCGCATGACCCGCGTGGACCTTCCGGCGCAGAACAGCGTCGCGGTCTACCGCCGGATGAAGACGGAGCGCGAGCGCGAAGCCGCCGACATCCGCGCCAACGGCGACCAGATCGCCGCGACGATCAAGGCCAAGGCAGACCGCGACGTCACCGTGATCCTTGCCGACGCGACGCAGACGGCCGAGAAGCTTCGGGGCCAGGGCGACGCGGACAAGAACCGCATCCTCGCCGAAGCCTTCGGCAAGGACCCGAGCTTCTTCAGCTTCTACCGCTCGATGCAGGCCTACGAGACCGGGCTGAAGGGCTCCGAGACCCGGCTGGTGATGAGCCCGAACTCGGACTTCTTCCGCTACTTCAGCGATCCGCAGGGCAAGGCGGCCCAGGGCGGCGCGCCGCGAGGCGCCGACCCGTCCGCGACGACAGGCTCGACCGGCACCGTCCGCTGACGATGATGCAGGCGGCCCGCCCTTGAAGCGGGCGGGCCGCCGACGATCTTGAAAGGTGGCGGACGAACCGCCGGCCGTCCTGACGGTCCATAAGAAGCAGCTCCGGAAACGCGTTCTTGAAGAGGTCGATCATGCACCCCGTCGCGAGCGCGCCCGCGCATCCCTTCGCCCGGTTCCGCCGCTCAGCGCGAACGGTCGCCGCCGCGATCCTGATCGCGTCCTCGTCGGTGGCGATGCCGGCCTACGCCAAGGGCCCGGAATCGCTGGCCGACCTCGCGGAAAAGGTGGACGACGCCGTCGTCAACATCTCAGCCTCGACCACCGTCGAAGCGCGCCCCGGCAACCGCGCAGGCCCGCAGCTGCCGCCGGGCACGCCGTTCGAGGACCTGTTCGAGGAGTTCTTCAACAAGCGCGGCGGACGCGGCGGCAACGAGCAGCGCGGCGAGAGCGAGAATCCGCGCCAGCAGCGCAAGTCGAGCTCGCTCGGTTCCGGCTTCATCATCGACGCGTCGGGCATCGTCGTCACGAACAACCACGTCATCGGCGACGCCAACGACATCCAGGTGATCCTGCACGACGGGACCAAGCTGAAGGCCGAGATCATCGGCAAGGATTCGAAGATCGACCTTGCCGTCCTGCGCGTGAAGCCGACGGCGGAGCGGCCGCTCAAGGCGGTGCCCTTCGGCGATTCGGACAAGATGCGCGCCGGCGACTGGGTGATCGCGATCGGCAACCCGTTCGGGCTCGGCGGCTCGGTCTCGGCCGGCATCGTCTCGGCGCGGGGGCGCAACATCGAGTCGGGCCCCTACGACAACTACCTGCAGACCGACGCGGCCATCAACAAGGGCAATTCCGGCGGCCCGCTGTTCAACATGGACGGCGAGGTGATCGGCATCAACACGGCGATCCTGTCGCCGACCGGCGGCTCCGTCGGCATCGGCTTCGCCGTCCCGTCGAGCTCGGCCAAGCCAGTGATCGACCAGCTTCGCGAGTTCGGCGAGGTCCGCCGCGGCTGGCTCGGCGTGCGCATCCAGAACGTGGACGACGCCACCGCCGAAGCGCTGGGGCTCAAGGGAGGTGCCAAGGGCGCCCTGGTGGCCGGAGTCGACGAGAAGGGCCCGGCCAAGACCTCGGGTCTCGAAGTCGGCGACGTGATCGTCAAGTTCAACGGTACGCCGGTGAAGGCCTCGAGCGACCTCCCGCGCATCGTCGCCTCGACGCCTGTCGGGCAGAAGGTCGACGTCGTGGTCGTCCGCAAGGGCGAGGAGAGCACGAAGTCGGTCACGCTCGGCCGCCTGGAGGACAGCGACAAGCCGCAGCTCGCCAACCTGCGACAGCCGGAGCCCGAGAATGCGACCCGCCAAGCACTTGGCCTCAACCTGTCGGGCCTCACCGACGAGCTTCGGCGCAAGTACAGCATCAAGGACGGCGTGAAGGGCGTGGTCGTCACCCGGGTCGACCCGAACTCGACGGCGGCCGACAAGCGCATCCAGCCCGGGGAGGTGATCGTCGAGGTCGGCCAGGAAGCAGTCAACACGCCCGCCGACGTGACCAAGCGCGTCGAAGCCCTACGGAAGGACGCTCGCAAGTCCGTCCTGCTGCTGGTGGCGAGCGCCACCGGCGACGTGCGGTTCGTGGCGATCGGCCTCGACTGATCGACCGCTGAGGCGGCCGCGACACCTGACGCCGCCGCCCATTCCGAGCGGCGGCGTTCTCGTTCGTGGCGGATGGGAACACGCTGACGCCTCGCATGCGCGGACCGAACCGGTCGCCCTCCGTTTCAGATGAGAGCCCGTGCGCGAGGCAGCCGACCCCGTGAATGCCGTCGCCTTCGATACGCTGCAGTTCGCGCGCAGCCTGCGTGAGAAGGCGCACCTCACGCCGGAGCAGGCTGAGGGGATGCCCGACGCCATGTCCGAGGTGTTCGCCAGCGGTATCCCCACCAAGGGTGACATCGTGGACGTCCGGCACGACATCGAAGCGCTTCGGATCGTGACGAAGGCCGACATCGAGGCGCTTCGCGCCGCGACAAAAATCGACATCGAAGCGTTTCGTGTGGAGACGAAGGCTGATTTCGTCGTGATCCGTCATGACATCGACGCTCTGCGCACGTCGACGAAGTCCGACATCGAAGCTCTGCGCCTCTCGACCCGCGCGGACATCGCCACGGCGAAATCCGACATCATCAAGTCGATGTTCGGGATGATCGGGTTTCAGACCGTCGCGATCCTCGGGGCGTTCGTCGCGCTCGTCCGCAGCCTGCACTGATGATGGTCAGGCGACGAATTCGCTCGCCATGTAGCCTTGCAGGTAAAGCAGCGCGCTGAGGTCGCCGTGCTCGATGCGGACCTTCGCCGCCGCCGCCACCGCGGGCTTGGCACGGAACGCGACGCCGAGACCGGCTTCCCCGAGCATGTCGAGGTCGTTCGCCCCGTCGCCGACCGCCAGCGTCTCCGTCGGCGCTAGGCCGAGGCCGTCGCGCAGGGCGATCAGCGTCGCACGCTTGGCCTCGCGCCCGACGATCGGATCGTCGACGAGGCCGGTGAGGCGTCCACCCGCAAGCCCGAGCCGGTTGGCGTGATGCTCGTCGAACCCAAGCGCCTCGGCGATCGGCCCGGTGAACAGCGTGAAGCCGCCGGAGACGAGGCAGCTGCGCGCCCCGTGCGCGTTCATCGTGTGGACCAGCGTGCGGCCGCCCGGGGTCAGGGTCAGCCGGTCGCGGATCAGGGCGTCCACCACCCCGGCCGACACGTCGCGGAGCAGGGCGACGCGCTCGCGCAACGCGGGCTCGAAGGCGATCTCGCCGCGCATCGCGCGCTCGGTGATCTCGGAGACCTGCTGCTTCAGGCCGATCGTGTCGGCGAGCTCGTCGATGCATTCCTGCTCGATCATGGTCGAGTCCATGTCGGCGAGGAACAGGCGCTTGCGGCGGTGCGCGTCGGCCGGCAACACCGCGACGTCGATCGGTTCGCTGCCGAGCGCCGTGCACAGGCGTTCAGTCAGCGCCGCCGCGGCGGCGGGAGCGCCCGGCAGCAGAACCTCGGCGGCGACCTCGCCGTGCAGGATGCGCGGCTGGTGCTCGGTCGCCAGCACCAGCCGCGCCTCGGCCAGCACCGCATCGGTGATGGCGGGGCGGGCCTCGTTTGCTATCAGGGTCGCGACAAGGGTCATCGGAGCCGACGATTTCGTGTTGCCGCTTTCAAATGCGTCGTCGCAGGGGCGGCCGGAGGCGATCCTCATTGCAGGGCCGACCGCCTCGGGCAAGTCGGCGCTCGCGACGGCGCTGGCGCTTCGTCAGGGCGGGGTCGTCGTCAACACCGACTCGATGCAGGTCTACGCCGACCTTCGCGTGCTCTCGGCCCGGCCGGATCGCGTCGAGGAGGCGCGCGTCGCGCATCGTCTGTACGGACACGTCGACGGCGCAGTGAACTACTCCGCCGGGCATTTCGCGCGGGACTCCGCGGCCCTGCTGGCAGACCTCGACGGGCGGCTACCCATCTTCGTCGGCGGGACCGGCCTGTACTTCCGCAGCCTGGAGGAAGGCCTCTCGGACCTGCCGCCGGTGCCGGACTCGGTGCGCACAGCGATCCGCTCCGCCTGCGAGGGCCGGCCGACCGAGGCGCTGCATGCCGACCTCGCCGTACGCGACCCGGCCGGCGCCGCCCGGCTGCGGCCGAGCGACCGCGCCCGGGTGATGCGTGCGCTCGAGATCCACGCCGCCACCGGCCGCCCGATCGATGCGTTCCACGGCCAGCGCGTGCCAGGCCCGCTCGCGGGACGAAGGCTGCAGAAGATCTTCCTGGCACCCGAGCGGGACGAGCTGCGCGCCCGGATCGACCTGCGCTTCCGCGCGATGACCGACCGGGGCGCCCTCGACGAGGTCGCGGCACTTCACGAACGCCGCCTCGACCCGCTGCTGCCGGTGATGCGCGCGCACGGGGTGCCCGGGCTGATCGCCCACCTCGACGGCGCGATCGGGCTCGAGGAGGCGATCGTGCGCGGGCAGGCCGACACCCGCCGCTACGCCAAGCGCCAGTTCACCTGGTTTCGCCACCAGATGGGTGCGGACTGGCGCTGGCTCTCGCCCGAGGCGGCGATGGCCGAGCTGGCCTGAGGCCTTTTACCGTTCCAGGCGCGCGACGAGGCTCGACGTGTCCCAGCGGTTGCCGCCCATGGCCTGCACCTCGGCGTAGAACTGATCGACGAGGGCCGAGACCGGGAGCTTGGCACCGTTGCGACGTGCCTCGTCGAGGAGGATGCCGAGATCCTTGCGCATCCAGTCGACCGCGAATCCGAAGTCGAACTTGCCCGCGTTCATCGTCGCGCCGCGGTTCTCCATCTGCCAAGAGCCGGCCGCCCCCTTCGAGATCACCGAGAGCACCGCCTCCACGTCGAGCCCGGCCTTCTTGGCGAAGTGCACGCCCTCGGACAGCCCCTGGACCAGCCCGGCGATGCAGATCTGGTTGACCATCTTGGTAAGCTGGCCGGAGCCGACCGGACCCATCAGCCGGCAGGCCCGCGCGTAGGCGCCGATCGCGCCCTCGACCGTGTCGTAGGTCGCCTGCTCGCCGCCGCACATCACGGTGAGCACACCATTCTCGGCGCCGGCTTGGCCGCCGGAGACCGGGGCGTCGACGAAGCCGACACCCGCTTCGGTGGCCGCCTCGGCGAGTTCGCGCGCCACCTCGGCCGAGGCGGTGGTGTGATCGACGAAGATCGCGCCCGGCTTCATGCCGGCGAGCGCGCCGTCCGGCCCGAGCACGACGCCGCGGAGGTCGTCGTCGTTGCCGACGCAGGCGAACACGATCTCGGCGCCCTCGGCCGCCGCGCGGGGCGTCGGCGCGTGCGCGCCGCCGTTGGCCGCCACCCACGCCTCCGCCTTGGCGGCGGTGCGGTTGTAGACGGTGACCGAATGGCCCTTCTTGGCCAGATGCCCGGCCATCGGGGCGCCCATGACGCCGAGCCCCAGGAACGCGACCTTCGCCATCATCCGTCTCCGTTTCGTGTCGTGCGGTTTCGTGTGGTGCAGTTTCGTGTGGTGTGTGTGCGGTCTAGGTATCGCGCGTCGCAGCGTCAAACGATGAGCGCACAGGTGGTGCGACGCGTCGCGACAACGCGGCGCGGGTGTCGACTCGACCGAGGGAGGGGGATTTTCCTCGCTCGAAAAGTACGGCATCACCGCGCATGATCGTCGGCCGTTCAGAGCCGGCTTCGGGAGCGGAACGATGGGCGCGATCGGTAGGCACGGCCCCTGGGCCCTGGTCGGAGCGTTGGGGGCGGCGGCGCTCGCCATCGTCGCCGTCGAGCGCGGCGAGGCGGTGAACGCCCTCTGGCTCGTCGTCGCGGCGATCTGCGTCTACCTCATCGCCTACCGCTACTACGCGCTGTTCATCGCCGAGAAGGTGATGCGCCTCGACGCGAAGCGCGAGACGCCGGCCGTCCGCCACAACGACGGGCTCGACTACGTCCCGACCAACAAGAGCGTGCTGTTCGGCCACCACTTCGCGGCGATCGCCGGCGCCGGCCCCCTCGTCGGCCCGGTGCTCGCGGCGCAGATGGGCTACCTGCCGGGGCTGCTCTGGATACTCGCTGGCGTCGTGCTCGCCGGCGCGGTGCAGGACTTCCTGGTCCTGTTCGTGTCGATGCGCCGCGACGGCCGCTCGCTCGGCGAGCTGATCCGCACCGAGCTCGGCACCATCCCGGGCGTCATCGCGCTGCTCGGCACCTTCCTGATCATGGTGATCCTGCTCGCCGTGCTGGCGCTCATCGTCGTCAAGGCGCTGGCGGAGAGCCCGTGGGGCACCTTCACCGTGATGTCGACGATCCCGATCGCGATGCTGATGGGCGTATACACCCGCACCATCCGCCCCGGCCGGATCGGCGAGGTCTCGATCCTCGGCTTCGTCCTGCTGATGGCGGCGATCTTCGGCGGCGGCGCGATCGCCGACAGCCCGGTCTGGGGCCCGGCCTTCACCTTCACCGGCACGCAGCTCTGCTGGATGCTGATCGGCTACGGCTTCGTCGCCTCGATCCTGCCGGTCTGGCTGCTGCTCGCCCCGCGCGACTACCTCTCGACCTTCCTCAAGATCGGGACCATCGCGGGCCTCGCGCTGGGCATCGCCTTCGTCGCCCCGCACATGCAGATGCCGGCGGTGACGAAGTTCGTGGACGGCACCGGTCCGGTCTGGGCCGGCCAGCTCTTCCCGTTCCTGTTCATCACCATCGCCTGCGGCTCGGTCTCGGGCTTCCACGCCCTGATCGCGTCGGGCACCACGCCGAAGCTGATCGCCAGCGAGGCCGACGCGCGCTTCATCGGCTACGGCGGCATGCTGATGGAGAGCTTCGTCGCGGTGATGGCGCTGGTCTCGGCCACGGTCATCGACCCGGGCGTGTACTTCACCATGAATTCGCCGGTGGCGCTCCTCGGCACGACGCCGGAGACGGCGGCCGCCGCGGTGACCAAGCTCGGCTTCGCGACGACGCCGGAGGTCATCGTCCAGACCGCCAAGGACGTCGGCGAGCACACCATCATCGCACGCGCCGGCGGCGCGCCGACGCTGGCCGTCGGCATGGCGCACATCATCTCCAGCGCCGTCGGCGGCAAGGGCATGATGGCGTTCTGGTACCACTTCGCCATCCTGTTCGAGGCGCTGTTCATCCTCACCGCGGTCGACGCCGGGACGCGCGCGTGCCGCTTCATGGTGCAGGACCTCGTCGGCCTCGCGGTGCCGGCGTTCAAGCAGACCAACGCCTGGGTTCCGAGCATCCTGGCCACCGCCATCGCGGTCGGCGCCTGGGGCTATTTCCTTTACCAGGGCGTCACCGACCCGCTCGGCGGCATCAACACCCTGTGGCCGCTGTTCGGCATCTCGAACCAGATGCTGGCCGCCGTCGCGCTGACGCTCTGCACGGTGGTGATCTTCAAGATGAAGCGCGAGCGCTACGCGTTCGTGACGATCATCCCGACCGCGTGGCTGTGCATCTGCACCCTCACCGCCGGCTGGCAGAAGATCTTCTCCGCCGACCCGAAGATCGGCTTCCTCGCCCACGCCGAGCGCTACGCGGGCGCGATCGCAGAGGGCAAGGTGCTGGCACCGGCCAAGGACCTCGGCCAGATGAGCCAGATCGTGTTGAACGACCGGATCGACACGGTGCTGGCCGCCCTGTTCATCGGCCTCGTCGTGGCGATCGCCGGCTTCGGCATCGCCGCCTGCCTGAAGGCGCTCCGCTCCGACCGCTGGACCGCGATCGAGAGCGAAGCCCGCATCGTCGCGGCGGAGTAGGCCGGTGGACGCCGCCTCGCAGAGCCTGCGCGACCGCTGGAAGGCATTGTCGAAATGCGTCTGCGACGGGGCGCGGCTGATGGTCGGGCAGGGCGACTACGCGGCCTACGCCGCGCACGTCGCCCGCACCCATCCCGACCAGGCGCCGATGAGCGAGGTCGAGTTCTTCCGCCATCGGGAGAACGCCCGCTTCGGCGTCGGCAACACCAGCGGGTTCCGCTGCTGTTGACCGTGCGGTGCGTTCGAAGATCGATCGATCGAGGATGCGGCCCGGTCGCGGGACGTAAAACGCTTGACTTGGAGGGGGCGTTTCCCGTGAGTCGGGCGAACGCGAGGTAGGCATGAGCATCTTCCAGGACGCCATTCTGCGGTTCGGCCGGACGATCATGTCCTATGCCGGCGACGGCCTGTTCCTGCAGGCCGCGGTCTCGGCCGCCGCCAACGTGACGATCGCCGACGGCGACGTCGACGAGGAGGAGGTCGAGTCGGCGATCTCGGGGATGCGGGCCAACCCGATCCTCCAGAAGTCGTACGACACGCTGCGGATCGAGCAGGAGCTCTACGAGGGCATCGCCCGCGCCAAGACGCGGGCCGGGCGGATCGAGAACCTGCGTCACGTCGCGGCCGTCGCCGACCGGCCGCTCGACCAGCGCCAGGACATCTTCCTGATCGCCGCCGACGTCGCCGACTTCGGCGGCATCAGCGAGGTCGAGCACAAGGCCCTCGACGAGATCGCCGCCGCCCTCCAGGTCGAGAAGTCCGCGCTGCTGCGCTGACCGCGCGTCCACCGCAGGCTGAGGAGGGGGACCGATGCCGCGCACCGGGGAGATCGCGTTCGACTCACGGCTCCGCGGCCTCACCGGGCTCGCGGTGATCGGGTTCCTGCTCTCGCTCGTCACCTTCGGCATCTACCGCTTCTGGTACATGACCGACCTGCGGCGCTTCTTCTGGAGCCGAACCGTCGTCGACGGCAGCCCGGCGGAATATACCGGCACCGGGCGCGAGCTCTTCCTCGGCTTCCTCGTGGCGCTCGCGCTGCTGATCGTGATCTATGTCGGCCTGTTCGGCCTCGCCGTCGCCCTGCCGGCGCTGGCGCCGTACTCGGCGATCCTCTCCTTCGTGCTGCTGTTCCTGGTCGGGCAGTTCGCGATCTATCGCGGCCGGCGCTATCGGGCGATGCGCACCCTGTGGCGCGGCATCCGCCTCGGCCAGGACGGATCGGGCCTCGTCTACGCCGCGCGCGCCGCCCTGTGGTGGACGCTGACGCTCGCGACGCTGGGCCTCGCCTACCCGTTCATGCGCGCCAGCCTCGAACGCTACCGCATCGGCCACACCCGGGTCGGCACGAGCCGGATGGCGTCTGATGCGCGCGGGCGCTCGCTCGTCGGGCCGTGGCTGCTGTTCTACGCGGTGGCGTTCGGGCCGGTGCTCGCCGTGCTGCTGGCGCTGCTCGCCGCCAACGACTTCACCCTGCCGACCGACCTGATCCTGCCCAAGCCCGGCGGCAAGGCCGGCGACCTCATCCTCAACCCGGCCTATCGCGGCAGCCGCGTCGCGACCCTCGGGATCGCGCTCGGCGTCACGGCCGGGTGCTGCCTTCCGCTCGCGCTCCTGCTGGTTCCGCTCTACCGCGCGCGCGAAGCCAAGGTGTTCATGAACGCCGCGAGTCTGAACGCCGCAAGCCTGGGCCCGGTCCGCCTCGTCTCGACCCTTCGGGCGCGGCAGTTCTACTGGCCCTACCTCGTCTACGCGCTGTCGCTCCTCGGATTCGTCGCGGTGGTCGGGCTGATCGCGCTCCTCGCCGGTCTCGCAGCGCGGGCCGCCGGCGGCGACGGCTTCGCCTGGGCGGCGGCGCTCGGCGGCGGCCTGCTCTATCTCGGCGGCGCGCTCTCCTTCGCGGTGCTGCACGTGCTCATCGTCCAGGCCCGACTTTGGGCCGCGGTCGCGACCACGACCCACATCGCCGACGCGGACGGCCTGAACCGGATCCTGGCGGCGACGCACGGGCCGGGCAGCGGCCTCAACGAAGGCCTCGCCGACGCGCTCGACGTGGGCGGCGCGCTGCAGATCGGGTTCTGATGCCGTCGAGCACCGCTTCCGGCCGCTGGTTCGACGGCCGGAGCGCCGCGCCGCACGACGTGACCCTGCGCCTCGGCGACCGCCTCGAGATCACCGGGCCGGGCGTGCACCGCGACTGGAACCTCGACGACCTGAGGGCGCGCGAGGCGCAGGCGCCGCTCCTGCGCCTCGGGATCGCGGGCGATCCCGGGCAGGTCGAGGTGGTAGACGCGACGTTCGCCGCCATCCTCGCAATCCGCTGCCCCGACCTGCGCAAGCGCGCCGACACGGCCGGCGGCACCTGGCGCCTCGTCGTCGGGTCGCTGGCGGCAGGCGTCGCCATCCTCCTCGCGGTCGCCTTCGGCCTGCCGGTCGCGGCCGGCTTCCTCGCGCCCCTGGTACCGGACGGCGTCGAGGCGCGTCTCGGCGCCGCGGTCGAGGGTCAGGTGCTGGACCTGATGGGCGATCCGCCGGCCTGCGCCGACCCGGCGGGACGGGCCGTGCTCGACCGCCTCGTCGCCCGCCTCGTGTCCGGTCGCGGCCTGCCGTCCGACCTCGCCGTGACGGTGCGCCGGCACAATACGGCAAACGCCCTGACCCTGCCCGGCGCGCGCGTCGTCGTGCTTTCGGAGCTGATCGCCAAGGCGCGAAGCGCCGACGAGTTTGCGGGCGTGCTGGCGCACGAGCTCGGCCACGTGGCCCTGCGCGATCCGACGCGGGCGCTGATCCAGGCGTCTGGCACCTCGTTCCTGCTCAGCCTCGTGCTCGGGGACCTCACCGGCTCGACGGTCATCGTCGCGCTCGGCCAGGCGGCGCTTTCGGCCGGCTACAGCCGCGACGCCGAGCGGGCGGCGGACGCCTATTCCGTCGCCACGATGCAGGCGGCGGGCGGCGACGCCGCCGCGCTCGCGACGATGCTGGAGCGGATCGCCAAGGACGACGCGGAGACCGACCCGGACTTCCTGCGCACCCATCCCTTCACCCGCGAACGCGCCGCCACGATCCGGGCGCAGGCCGCCGCCGCCGCATCCGGCCGGCGCATCCTGAGCGAGGCCGAGTGGGCGCAGCTGCGCCGGATCTGCCCGGGTGCGCCGGATAAGCCGGCACCGAAGCTGCGTCCCGGCCCGGGGCGGCGAGTCTGACGCGGCTGCGGCCTCTTCGCCGTCGCGGCGCAACGACATGATCGCGAAACAAATCTCGCGTTCGGTGGCGTCTGCATTCATGATGCGATGATCTGGCCGCAGCCGGGTCGCGGAGACCAAATGGGCCTCGTCCAGTACGCGCTGAAGTTTCGTATCACCACCTACGTGCTCGCCGTGCTGATGATGCTCGCCGGCGGCGGCGCGATCGTCGTCGCGCCGAAGGACGTGCTGCCGATCGTCGACATCCCGGTGGTCGTGGTGGTCTGGACCTACACAGGGTTGTCCACGCCGGAGATGGAGCGGCGGATCACCACCTACGCCGAGTTCTCGCTCTCGAACAACGTCAACAACATCAAGCGGATGGAATCGACGACGCTTCAGGGCACGGCGATCCAGAAGATCTACTTCGACGGCGAGGTCAGCGTCGACCTCGCGATCACGCAGGTCGTCTCGGCGATGAACTCGATCCGCTCGGCGATGCCGCCGGGCGTGCAGCCGCCGATCGTGCTGCGGTTCTCGGCCTCCTCGGTGCCGGTGATCCAGCTCGCGCTGACATCGACGAAGGAGAGCCTGACCAAGGTCTACGACTACGCGCAGTACCGCATCCGCCAGCGCCTGGTTCAGGTGCCGGGCTCGACCCTGCCGTCGCCCTTCGGCGGCACCCCGCGCCAGATCATGGTCGACCTCGACCTCCAGGCCCTGCGCGCCCTGGGCCTGACCGCGCTCGACGTCACCAACGCGATGACGGCCCAAAACCTCACGGTGCCCTCGGGCCTCGTGAAGATCGGCGAGCAGCAATACCCGGTCCTGCTCAACGCCACGCCGGACGCGATCTCAGCCCTCAACGAGATCCCGATCAAGGTGGTGGCCGGCCAGCCGGTTCTGGTGCGCGACGTCGCCTACGTCCGCGACGGCGGGCCGCCGCAGGTCAACATCGTGCGCTCGGACGGGCTGCATTCGGTGCTGATGCGGATCTTCAAGAACGGAACCGCCTCGACGCTGGACGTGGTCAACAACGTCAAGAAGGTGCTGCCCGAGATCCAGGCCGCGGCGCCCGACGGCATGGCGATCAAGCCGCTGTTCGACCAGTCGGTGTTCGTGTCCGCCGCGATCGAGGGCGTGATCCACGAGGCCGCCATCGCCGCCTGCCTGACCGGCCTGACGATCCTGCTGTTCCTCGGGTCATGGCGCTCGACGATCGTCGTGCTGATCTCGATCCCGCTCTCGATCCTCACCTCGCTGGCGATCCTCGCCGCGCTCGGCCAGACCATCAACGTGATGACGCTCGGCGGCCTGGCGCTCGCCGTCGGCATCCTCGTCGACGACGCCACGGTGGCGATCGAGAACACCTACCGGCTGTTCGAGGAGGGCGAGCCGTTCCGCAAGTCCGTGGTCGAGGGCGCGGCCAGCATCGCCAAGCCGACGCTGATCTCGACGCTGTCGATCTGCGCGGCCTTCGTCTCGGTCTTCGCGCTGGCCGACACGCCGAAATATCTCTTCACGCCGCAGGCGCTGGCGGTCGTGTTCGCGATGCTGACCTCGTACCTGCTCTCGCGCACCCTCGTGCCGGTGCTGATCGACGTGCTGGTCGCCCGCGAATACGTCGAGCGACACGGGGGCGACCACGACGCCGCCCACCCGCCGCCGCGGCGCGGGCGTGTGACACGCGCCCTCGGCTGGCTCGTGCGCCCGGTCTTCCACCTCGCCGGGCGGTTCCGGAACGGCTTCGAGGCCCGCTTCGAACGCTTCCACCGCGGCTATCTCGGCCTGCTCCACGTCGTCGTGCGCCGGCGCGTCGCGACGATCGCCTTCGTCGTCCTCGTCTTCGCCGGCACCGCCGGGCTCTTCACCTTCGTCGGGCGGGACTACTTCCCGCAGGTGGCCTCGAGCCAGCTCACGCTGCACCTGCGCACCCGCCCCGGCATGCGGATCGAGACCGCCGAGCAGGTCTTCGCGGCGATCGGCGCGACGGTGCGCGAGGTGATCCCCGAGGGCGAGATCGAGCAGATCCTCGACAACATCGGCCTGCCCTCGAACAACTACAACTTCGCGTTCTCGGACGGCTCCTTCGTCGGCTACAACGACGGCCAGATGCTGGTGAACCTGCGCGAGGGCCACGGCGACGTCGGCAACTACACCAAGCGCCTTCGCGAGGTGCTGCGCGAGCGCTTCCCCGACGTGATCGTCTACTTCCAGCCCTCCGACATCATCACGCAGATCCTCAACTTCGGCACGCTGGCGCAGATCGACGTGCAGGTGTCCGGGCGCAACGCCGAGAAGGACCTCGCGGTCGCCCAGAACATCGTGCGCCGCCTGAAGGAGACCAAGGGCGCCGTCGACGTGCACCTCCACCAGATCGTCGGCACGCCGCAATTCTTCGTCGACGTGGATCGCCGTCTCGCCTCGGAACTCGGGCTGACGCAGCAGCAGGTGGCGCAGGGGCTCAACGTCTCCCTGTCGGGCTCCTTCCAAGTGACCCCGAACTTCTGGACCGATCCGAAGACCGGCATCCCGTACCAACTCTGGGTGCAGACGCCGGAATACCGCAACGCCTCGCTGACCGACCTTCAGAACACGCCGCTGCTGGTGCGGGCCAACAGCGACCAGCCGGGCGTGCTGACCCTGCTGTCCAGCGTCTCGACCGTGCGCCGCCAGGCGACGCAGACGGTGGTGAACCACGTCAACACCGCGCCGACCTACAACATCTACGCGGCTGTGCAGGATTCCGACCTCGGCTCGGTGGCGCGAGAAATCCGCACCATCGTCGACGAGGAGCAGAAGGCGCTGCCGGCCCCCGACAAGATCACCGTGCGCGGGCAGATCGAGAACATGGACTCGGCCTTCGTGCGCCTCGGCGTCGGCCTCAGCATCGCGCTCGTGGCGGTCTACCTGCTGATGGCGGTGAACTATCAGAGCTGGGGCGACCCGTTCGTGGTCCTGGCGGCGCTGCCGCTCGCCTTCTGCGGCATCGTCGCGAGCCTGTTCGTGACCGGCACCACCTTCTCGATCCCGTCGCTGTTCGGCGCGATCATGTCGGTGGGCATCGCGTCGGCGAACTCGATCCTGCTCGTCACCTTCGCGCGCGAGCACCGCGAGGCGACGGGCTGCTCGGCGATCGAGGCGGCGCTCCTGGCCGGCGAGACCCGGTTGCGCCCGGTGCTGATGACGGCGGGCGCGATGTTCCTCGGGCTGATCCCGATGGCGCTCGGCACGGGCGAGGGCGGCGAGCAGAACGCGGCGCTGGCGCGCGCCGTGATGGGCGGCATCGCCTTCGGTACGCCGGCGACGCTGCTGTTCGTGCCGTTCCTCTACACGGTGCTGCGCGCGGGCAAGGTGCAGGTGCCGGAGGATTACGCGTAGGAACGAAGACGCCTACGCCCGCGGCGGCACCAGCTCGGCAACCGCGTCGGCGAGCTCGGTGAAATGCCTGATCACCCGGTCCGGCCCGAGCCGGTCCACCGGCGTGTCGGTGTAGCCGAAGGTGACCGCCACCACCGGGATGCCGGCGGCCTTGGCCGCATCGATGTCGGCGCGGGAATCCCCGACCATCACCGCGCGCGCGGGGTCGCCTCCGGCCTTGGCGATCGTCAGGGTGATGTGGCGCGGATCGGGCTTGCTGTAGGGGAAGGTCGCGCGCCCGCAGATCGCGGCGAAGCGACCGCCGATGCCGAGCTTGTCGAGCAGGTCGACGGCGTGGAGCTCGACCTTGTTGGTGCACACGGCGAGCCGGAAACCCTCGGCCTCAAGCCGGTCGAGCGCCTCGACCACGCCGGGATAGAGGTGCGAGCGGTCGCACAGGTGCGCGCCGTAATGCTCCAGGAAGTCGGCGAACAGCGCCTCGTGCCGCTCGGGCGTCAGCGCCTTGCCGGCGGCCTCGAAGCCGCGGCGGATCAGCGCCTTGGCGCCGGCGCCGATCAGGTCCCGCGCCTCCGCGAGCGGCAGTTCCGGCAGGCCCTCGCGCAGCAGCAGTACGTTCAGCGTGCCGATCAGGTCGCCCGCGGTCTCGGCCAGGGTGCCGTCGAGGTCGAACACGGCGATCTTCGGCAAGGTGGACATCGCGAGCTTTCGCAAGGGGCGGGGATGGCGCCCTCGCTAGCCGCCCGCGGCGGACGGGGCAAGTTTCCGGCACCCCTCGGGGCGCGGACGACATCCGACGCCCCAGACTTGCCCGAAACCCCCGTGAAAGGAGAGGGCGTCACACCCCGGGACCGTCCATGAACATCCGCCTGCTCGCCCTCGGCCTCTGCCTGCTCGCGCCGGTTTCCGCCGCCGCCGCCTCGTTCGAGTTCGTCCCGGCCCCGCAGGCCGACCTCAACCGCATGTACCGGGTCGACAAGGTCACGGGTGAGGTCACCTCGTGCCAGTACGGGCTGCAGGACGTCGGGGGCGGCATCGGCCTAACGGTCTGCTTCGCGGCGGGCGAGGGGGCCGGCGCGCAGCCCCCGTCGGAATACGGCCTCGTCGCCACGCGCCACACCCGCGAGGCGGGCGTGTTCCGGGTGAACTACCGCACCGGCGAGATGAGCATCTGCTTCGTGCTGGTGAAGAAGGAGCAGGTCGTCTGCACCCAGCAGACCAACCCCTCCGCCGAAGGCGCCGCCCAGGCGCCCCTCGTCGGCAACGTTCCGGGCCGCGCCGGCGCCAGCGCGACGCCGCCGCAGGGCGGGCGGCCCTGACGCGGCGCGGGCGGGGCGCAAGCGGGCGGATCCGTCATCCGAATGCCGGTTTCGGCAGGCGCCGCGGCTTCCCGGCGCGGCGGCGGCCATGCTAGGGCGTGCCGCACCTGAACGGGACGAACCGGCACCCTGCGCATGCACCCTTCCACGAGACCCGACGGCGGGACGTCGTCGTGAGCGGCCCGGACCTGCGCCGCGCGGCGGCCGCCCGCGCCCTCGACCTGGTCGAGCCGGGCATGCGGCTCGGGCTCGGCACCGGCTCGACGGCGGCGGCCTTCGTCGCGCTCCTCGGGGCCCGCGTCCGCGACGGCCTCGACGTCGTCGGCGTGCCGA
Organism: Methylobacterium sp. WL12; assembly: GCF_008039475.1. NCBI lineage: Bacteria > Pseudomonadati > Pseudomonadota > Alphaproteobacteria > Hyphomicrobiales > Methylobacteriaceae > Methylobacterium > Methylobacterium sp. WL12. Next base: position 100,201 of record NZ_VRUW01000002.1, read on the forward strand.
CCTCCGAGGCGACCCATGCGGCGGCGACGCGCGAGGGCATTCGCCTCGCGACCCTGGAGGAGCTGCCCGAGCTCGACCTCACCATCGACGGAGCCGACGAGGTCGACGCCGACCTCCGCCTGATCAAGGGCGGCGGCGCGGCCCTGCTTCGCGAGAAGATCGTCGCCTGCGCCAGCCGCCGCATGGTGGTGATCGCCGACGCGGCCAAGCGCGTGGCGACGCTCGGCGCCTTCCCGCTACCGATCGAGGTCAACGCCTTCGGCCTCGCCGCGACCCGGATCGGCGTCGAGGCGGCGATCGCGCGCGCGGGCTGCGCCGGCGACGTCGCGCTGCGCGTGACGTCCGGCGTCGCGCCGCTGACGACGGATGGCGGCCACCTCATCCTCGACGCCCGCCTCGGCCGCATCGCCGACGCGGAGCGGTTGTCGGCCCTGCTCTGGGCGGTTCCCGGGGTGGTCGAGCACGGCCTGTTCCTCGGGATCGCCACCGCGGCCATCCTCGCCGAGGAGCGCGACGGCCGCGCCGAGGTCAGCGTGATCGGCAGCCTCGCATAAACGCTTTCGCGCCGCCGAGCGGCGCCCCGGGGACGGCATCGGTGTCGCCGTCCCATCCCCCTCGCTCAGGAACGTCCGGAATGTCCGTCCTCTCCCGCCGCCTCCTTCCCGCCCTGGTGGCCGCCCTCTTCGCCGGCCCAGCCCTCGCCCAGGCGCCGAAGGCCGCGCCGCCAAAGCCGGCACCGGCGGCACCGGCGCCCGCCGCGCCGGCCAACCGCGGCGCCCCGACGATCAGCGCGAACCACCTCGCGCTCGCCCGCGAGGTGATGCTGAGCTCGGGCATCGCCCGCTCGTTCGATTCGATCATTCCGGCGTTCGCCGACCAGATCAAGCAGCAGTCGGTGACGCGGCCCGAGCTGGCCAAGGACCTCGACGAGGTGCTGCGGTCGCTCAACCCGGAGATGGAGCTGCAGAAGCAGCGCATCATCGACACCGCCGCCCGCATCTACGCGACCAAGCTGACCGAACCCGAGCTACAGGACATCGCGACGTTCTTCCGCTCGCCCGCCGGCAAGCGCTACGTCGAGACGCAGCCGCAGATCCTCGACGAGATGGTCCAGGCGATGCAGACCTGGACCCAGGAAGTCTCGGAATACGTCATGGTCCGCGTGCGCGCCGAGATGGGCAAGCGCGGGCACCAGCTCCAGTAGGCCGTAGGGCTGTCCGCAGAACGCGCCGTGCATCCGTCCCGACGCCTCTACGCGGCCGGCGCCGTCGCGCTCGCGGCGATGCCCTTGGCGATGGCGCTGGCCAACCGCTCGAGCCCCCTCGTCGTCGCCATCGCGGCGTTGCTGTTCCTGGCCGGGCGCTGCCTTGAGGATGCCGGCGCGGTGCGGCGCCTGCTGTTGCCGCCGCTCGCGACGCCGCCGGGCCTCGCGGCCCTGGTGTTCCTGGCCTGGTGCGCCGCGACGCTCGCCTGGACGCCGTTTCCGGCGCTTTCCCTGCGAATGGCCGGCGAGTTCGTGCCGACCCTCGTCGCCGCCTACCTGCTGGTGCGCCTCGCCCCTGGGCGCATGCCGGGCTTCGCCGCGCCGCTCTCGGCCGCGATGGTGGTGCTCGCCGGGCTGACCATCGCCGTCGGCCTCGCCGCGGGTCTGCCGCTGCAGCGCGCCCTCGGCCAGCGGATGGCGGAGTTCGTCTACAACCGTCCCGCGCTCACGCTTGCCGTCGTCGCCGGCCCGCTCGCCCTGGTACTGTGGCGCCAGGGCCCGCGCGTCGTCGCGCTCGCGGCTTTGGCCTTCGCAGCGCTCGGCATCCTGCGCTCGGTCAGCGGGGCGGCTGCCATGGGGCTTGCCGCGGGACTTGCGATGTTCGTCCTCGGGCGCCTGCTGCCGGCCCGCCTCGCGGTCGGCCTCGCCGGGCTCGGCCTCGGGCTCGCCGTGGCGTTGGCGCCGGTCGAGGGCGACCTGCTCGACCGGTTCATGCCGGAGGCCGCGCATGAACGGCTGGTCCATTCCTCCTCGCGGGCCCGCGTCGCCATCGCGCGGAGCTTCGGCGCAGCCGTCGCGGCGGACCCGTGGGTCGGAGCCGGCTTCGGCACGTCGGCTCGCTTCGCCGAGGCGCCGGTGGCCGCGCGCCTCGATCCGGAGATGCGGACGCTGCTCGCCGTCGGCCATCCGCACAACGCATTCCTCCAGGTCTGGGCCGAGCTCGGAACCGCCGGGGCCGTGCTCGCGGCGGCGGTTCTGATGCTGATGCTCGCACCCCTCGTCGCCTGGCCGGCGGGGGAGCGCGCGACGGCGCTCGCCCTGGTCGCGGCGGCGGCGGCCATCGCCTTCGTCGAGCACAACACCTGGGCGGCGTGGTGGACGGCGGGCCTCGGCGCTGCCATCACCTGGCTGCGGGATGCCAGGAGCCGCACCGCACCTCACACCCTTTCCCGGCCCGAGGCCGGGCCGGATCGGACCCCGTCATGAGCGAGACCTACGACGTCGACCTGTTCGTGATCGGCGGCGGCTCCGGTGGGGTCCGCGCCGCCCGGGTCGCGGCCGGCTACGGCGCCCGCGTGACGCTCGCGGAGGAGTACCGCGTCGGCGGCACCTGCGTGATCCGCGGCTGCGTGCCGAAGAAGCTCATGGTCTACGCCGGACGCTTCGCCGACGAGTTCGAGGACGCGGCCGGCTTCGGCTGGACGGTGGAGGCGCCGCGCTTCGACTGGAGCGTGATGAAGCGCCGGCGCGACGCCGAGGTGACGCGGCTCGAAGGCATCTACGACGCCAACCTGATCCGGGCCGGCGTCACCGTGGTGCCGGAGCGCGCGGTGATCGAGGACGCGCACGCGGTCCGCCTCGTCGCCAGCGACAGGCGCGTCACCGCCAAGGTCATCCTGGTCGCGGTCGGCGCCCACCCGGTCAAGGAGCCGACGGTGCCCGGCGCGGAGCTGGCGATCACCTCGAACGAGGTGTTCGAGCTGGAGACGCTGCCCGAGCGCATCCTGGTGATCGGCGGCGGCTACATCGCGGTCGAGTTCGCGGGCGTGTTCGCGGCCCTGGGCAGCCGGACCACGCTGCTCCACCGCGGCGACCGGCTGCTGCGCGGCTTCGACGACGAGATCCGCGACGCGCTGGGCGACGCCTACGCGAAGCGGCTCTCGCTCAAGCTGGGCCGCAACCTCGCCAAGCTCGAACGGGTCGACGCCGGCATCGCCGCGACCCTCGACGACGGCGAGACGTTCGTCGTCGATCAAGTGCTGATGGCGACCGGGCGTCGCCCCAACGTCGCCGGGCTCGGCCTCGACCGGGTCGGGATCGAGACCGACGCCGCCGGCGCGATCCCGGTCGACGCCTACTCGCAGACGGCGGTGCCCTCGATCTATGCGGTCGGCGACGTCACCAACCGCGCCAACCTCACGCCGATCGCGATCCGCGAGGGGCACGCCTTCGCCGACACCGTGTTCGGCGACAGGCCGGCCTGCGTCGACCATCGCCTGATCCCGACCGCGGTGTTCTCGACGCCGGAGATCGGCGTCGTCGGCCACAACGAGGACACCGCACGCGAAATCTACGGCCGGATCGATGTGTTCAAGGCAAGCTTCCGCCCGATGAAGGCGACGCTCTCGGGACGCGACGAGAAGGTCCTGATGAAGGTTTTGGTCGATTGCGCCAGCGACAAGGTCGTGGGCGTGCACGTCTTCGGCCACGATGCCGGCGAGCTCATCCAGGCGGTCGGCATCGCGGTGACCATGGGCGCGACCAAGGCGGATTTCGACCGTACCATCGCGGTGCATCCGACGGCGTCGGAAGAACTCGTGACGATGCGGGTTCCGCAGGTGACGAAGCACCCCGTCGCCGTCGGCTGACGATCCGCGCGCGATCGGCCCTCGACGCCGCGCATTCCCGGGCCATATCCGCACGATGGGCAAGCGAGACAGCGGCAAACGAGACACCGGCAAGGACGAGCCCGGCAAGGACGAGCCCGGCAAGCGGGGCCCGGACAAGCGGGAGCCGGCCGGCGACGACGCGCAAGTGCGGCGGCAGCGCGTCATCGACGGCCTGCTGGCCGACGCCCTCCGGCCGGCCTTCTCGACGACGGGCCCGAGCCGGGAGATGCTGGCGCCGGACATCCAGGGCGCGATCGACGCGCTCCTCGCCATGGCCACGGCACGCAATAGCCGGTGCCTGACCTACGAGGACCTGGAGGAAGCGCTCCCCGCCCGCGACGTCTCGGCGGAGGACCTGGAGGCGATCTTCTGGATCCTGGCCGAGCATGGCATCGAGGTCGAGGACGGCGAAGGCTGACCCATCCGCCCCGGCGCTCGCCGCGACCTGCGATCCGCCCAGCCCCGCGCCCGCCTCATCTCGCCCAGCCGGACAAACCGCTCTATAAGCCGCGCTTCGCGCCCAGATTCGGCGCGCACGGGAGAGGCGCCGCGAGGTGCGTGGGAGTGTGTGATGGGCGAGCGTTGGACACCGAAGACATGGCGTGACCTGCCGATCCAGCAGGTGCCGGCCTATCCGGATCCGGCCGCCCTCGAAGCGGTCGAGGCTCAGCTCGCGAGCTTCCCGCCCCTCGTCTTCGCGGGCGAGGCGCGCAAGCTGAAGACCGCGCTCGCGCGAGTCTCGACCGGCGACGCCTTCCTGCTCCAGGGCGGCGATTGCGCCGAGAGCTTCGACGAGCATTCGGCCGACAACATCCGCGATTTCTTCCGCGTGTTCCTGCAGATGGCTTTGGTACTCACCTTCGCCGGCGCGTCGCCCGTGGTGAAGGTCGGTCGCATCGCCGGGCAGTTCGCCAAGCCCCGATCCTCGCCGACCGAGACCCTCGACGGCGTCAGCCTGCCGAGCTACCGCGGCGACATCGTCAACGGGCTGACCTTCACGGACGAGGCCCGCATCCCCGATCCGCGCCGTCAGCTCGAAGCGTACCGCCAGTCGGCGGCGACGCTCAACCTGCTGCGCGCCTTCGCCACCGGCGGCTACGCCAACCTCGAGAACTCGCATCGGTGGATGCTGGGCTTCGTCAAGGACAGCCCGCAATCCTCCCGCTACGCCGACGTCGCCGAACGGATGACGGAGGCGCTCGACTTCATGCGCGCCATCGGGATCAACCCGGAGACGCACCAGGAGGTGCGGACCACCGACTTCTACACCAGCCACGAGGCGCTGCTGCTCGGCTACGAGGAGGCGATGACCCGCGTCGATTCGACGACCGGCGACTGGTACGCCACCTCGGGCCACATGCTGTGGATCGGCGACCGCACCCGCCAGCCGGACCACGCCCACGTCGAGTACGCCCGCGGCATCCGCAACCCGATCGGCCTCAAGTGCGGACCGTCGATGGACGCCGGCGGCCTGATCCGGCTCGCCGACGCGCTGAACCCAGGCAACGAGGCCGGGCGCCTCAGCCTGATCTGCCGGTTCGGCGCGGACAAGGTCGGCGAGCACCTGCCGCGGCTGGTGCGGGCGATTGAGCGCGAAGGCCGCAGCGTCGTGTGGGTGTGCGATCCGATGCACGGCAACACGATCTCGGCCGGCCGCTACAAGACGCGTCCGTTCGAGCGGGTGATGCAGGAGATCGAGGGGTTCTTCGGCGTGCACTCGGCCGAGGGCACGATCCCGGGCGGCATCCACCTGGAGATGACCGGCAAGGACGTCACCGAATGCACGGGCGGCGCCCGCGCGCTGACGGCGGACGACCTTCAAGACCGCTACCACACCTACTGCGACCCGCGACTCAACGCGGAGCAGGCCTTGGAAGTCGCGTTCCGCACGGCCGAGCTGGTCGGGCGCGGTCGCACCGCGGTGGAGCGTCCGCGCCTCGACGCGGCCGAATAGGCCAGCGAAGGGTCGCGTCGGCGAGGTACGCCGCCGCGGCCGCTCAGGCGATCGCGCGCTTCGCGCCGTTCCAATGGGCGATGAGGTCCGGCAGTTCGGCGGCCGGGACCGGCCGGCTGAACAGGTAGCCCTGGACCTCGTCGCAACCCTCGGCCCGGAGCTTGGCCAGCTGCGCCTCGGTCTCGACGCCCTCGGCGGTGGTGGTCATCCGCAGGCTCGCCCCGAGGCCGATCACCGCTCGGACGATGAACTCGGTGCCGTCCTCCGCGCAGAGGTCCCGCACGAAGGACTGGTCGATCTTGATCTTGTCGAAGGGGAAGCTGCGCAGGTAGCTCAGGCTCGAATAGCCGGTGCCGAAATCGTCCATCGAGACGCGCGCGCCGAGCATCTTGAGATTGTGCAGGATCGCCGTCGTCGCGCCGGTGTTGGCCACGAGCACGGATTCGGTGATCTCCAGTTCCAGGCGGTGGCCGGCGAGGTTGGTGGCCTGCAGGGCGTCGCGCACCGCCGTCACCAGGCTCGCCGAGGTGAACTGCACCGCCGAGACGTTGACCGCGACCTTGAGGCCGTCGGGCCAGCGGGTCGCCTCTTCGCAGGCGCGGCGCAACACCCATTCGCCGAGCGGGACGATCAGGCCGAGTTCCTCGGCCACCGGGATGAACTCCACCGGCGACACCCGTCCGCGCACCGGATGGTTCCAGCGCAGCAACGCCTCGAAGCCACAGATCCGCTCGGCGTTGAGGCAGTAGATCGGCTGGTAGTGGACCTCGAAGTCCTCGTTGGCGACGGCCTCGCGCAGGTCGACCTCGAACAGGCGCCGTGCCTGCAGCCGCGCATCCATCTCCGGCTCGAAGAACCGGAACGACCCGCGGGCGTCGACCTTGGAGCGGGCGAGGGCCACGTCGGCGTTCTTTAGGAGCTTCTCGCAGCTCGTGCCGTCATGGGGGGCCAGGGTGATCCCGAGGGTGACGCCCAGCGTGACCGTGTGGCTCGACAGGACGTAGGGCGCGCCGAGCACTTCCACGAGGCGGCGGGCGAGGACGGCGGCGTCCTCGGCGGTGTCGATTCCGCGCTGCAGGATCGCGAACTCGTCGCTGCCGAGGCGGGCGCAGGTGTCGATCTCGCGGATGCAGGCCTCGATCCGGTTGGCGGCGGCCTTCAGCAGCTCGTCGCCGACCACGTGGCCGAGGGTGTCGTTCACCGGCCGGAAGTCGTCGAGGTCGAGGCAGAACACGGCGAAACCGCTGCTGCGCCCGGCCTGCGCGATCGCGGCGTCGACCTGCTCGCTGAACAGGATGCGGTTCGGCAGCCCGGTGAGCGCGTCGTGGTGGGCGAGGAAGGCGATTCGCGCCTCCGCCTTGCGCCGGTCGGTCACGTCGTCGAAGGTCGCGACGAAGCCGCCGTCGGCCGTCGTGCGCTGCTCGATGGCGACGACGCGGCCGTTGGCGAGTTCCTGGAAATAGGTGCGGTCGGGACCGGCCGCGAAGATCGCCTCGGCCTCGCGCACCAGGTCGACGCGGCCGGAGCCGGGATGGTGGCCGGCCCCGAGGCTGCGTTCGAGAACGGACACGACCGACATGCCGGGGACGACAGAGCCCGGCGGCAGGTTGTAGATCTCGCCGTAGCGCCGGTTCACCACCATCAGCCGGTGGTCGGCGTCGTACAGGCACAGGCCCTGGCTCATGTTGTCGAGCGCCGCGTCCAGGCGCAGGTTGGTCTGGGTGAGCCCGGCCTCCTGCTCCTTGAGCACGCTGATGTCGCTGCACACGGCGACGAACCCGCCCTCCTGGGTGGCGCTGCGGCTGACGCGCAGCCAGCGCCCGTCGGCGAGCTGGACCTCGCCGTCCCGCGAAAGGGTGCGGGCGCAATCGACCAGCGCAGCGGGGGCGTCGGCCTGGCCGTTGGCGAGCGCGGTCACCGACGAACCGATCTCGACCGCCGAGCGCAGACCGATGAAGAACTGAAGCGCCTGGGCGTTGGCGAGCGCGATCCGCCCGTGGGCGTCGACGACGACGACGCCCTCGCGCGAGCTCTGCAGCGCGTCGGCGAGCAGGGTCTCGGCCGAACGGCGCTGGCTGACCTCGCGCTCCATCATCGCCTGGATGTTGTCGCGCATGGTCGCCATGGCCCGCAGCAGCGCGCCGAGCTCGTCGCGGCCGCCGGTCGGCACGGCGTCGTCGAGGCGTCCGGCCGCGATCCGCGCGGCCACCGAAGAGGCCGCCGCGAGGGGCCCGGTGATCCGGCGGTTCAGCAGGTAGGCGACGAAGCCCGACAGGATCAGCGCGACCGCCATCGCGATCAGGTTGAAGCGCACCTCCTGCGCGACCACCTTCCGGGCGGTCTGGCGGAAGACGAAGCCGTCGCCGGCAGTGTAGTTGACCAGGAGCTCGATCTGCCCGTCGACGATTCCAGCTTGGTGATCGAGGGCGTCCCAGGCGGCGATCTTGGCCGTAGACCCGTCTAGGCCGTGGCGCATCGTCTCCCAAAGCTCGACGCCCTCCTGCACGGCCTTGGCCGAGCGGACCACGCGGTCCGATTGCGAGCGCTCGACGGCGATCCCAAGATCCTCGGTGAGCGTGGAGGCGAGTTCGTTGATCGCGGCATCCAGCTTGGCGGCGGCGGCCGGGTCGCGGGTCACCATGCGACGGGCGAAGGCCGAGCGCATGTTGGCGAAGTCCGCCGCCGCGGCCCGCGCGTAATTGATCGACATCAGGGATTCGTCGTAGGTGCGGTTGACGAGCTCACCCGCCTCCTGAAGCCCCTGGATGGCATAGATCCCGAGGGTACCGGTGATCAGGCTCATCGTCAGGAAGGCGACGAGTATCCGGCCGCGGATCGTCGTCCCGGCATCGGCGATACGCCGCAGCGCGCCGGCCCCCGAGCGTCCGCCGACCTTCGATCCGGTTCGATTCCATCGCATGGAAACGTAGCTTCTTCCTGCCCGCACCGCGTCAAGATAAGCGTGAAATGTTAAGGCGGCATTAGTCGCCGCCACGCGTATCCCCGGCTGGATCGGCGATCGGGCCGAACAGCACCGTCGTAACCATCGCCTCGGATACCGCGCAGGACGGCCGCCAGCGTCAGCCAAATCTTAACGACGACGACCTAACCGTCGAGCATCATCTTCGGAAATGCCATGTCACGGCTTGAGGGATCGATGGTCGGCCGCGTTTTCCGAAGTCCGTTCGCGGCCACAGCGACGGCCCTTGTCGCCGGCCTTCTCGCCGGCGTCGTCTTCGTCGGCCGGCTGGAGGCGAGCGGGCACCTCGTCTCGCAGAAGGGGCGGGCGTTCCAACCGAACAGCCTCGTCATCACGCGCGGCGACACGATCACCATCGTCAACGACGACAGCGACCTGCTGCACCACATCTACATCGAGTCGGACGCCTTCAACTTCGATTCCGGCGACCAGGTGCCCGGCAGCCGCACGCCGGTGACGTTCGAGAAAAACGGCACCTTCGTCGTGCTCTGCGGCATCCACCCGAAGATGAAGCTCATCGTCCGGGTGAACTAACCGCCTTCAGCGGGCGGCCGCCTGGACCGGCTTGGCCTCGCCCTGGCCGCCGTCGCGGATCACCCGCTGCCCGTCGCGAAGGTCGGCGGGCGGCCCGAGAACGATCCGCTCCTGCCCGGTCAAGCCTTGGTCGATCTCGATCGTCGTGCCGAAGTCGCGCTTCACGTGGATCGCGCGCCACTCGGCCCGGTCGTCGTCGCCGACCACCGCGACCTGCGTGCCGCGCTGGTTGAACACCAGCGCCTCCGCCGGAACGATCACCGCCGGCTCCGGGCGCGGGATCTGCAGCGTGACGTAGACGTAGAGGCCGGCGCGCAGGACCCCGTCGGGGTTCGGCACGTCGACTTCGGTAGTCAGCGTCCGCGACGCGCTGAGCAGGGCGACGGAGCTGCGCTCGACCCGGCCCGAGAACGTCCGGTCCGGGATTTGCGGCACCTTGATCGAGGCCTCGACGCCCTTCTTCACGCCGATGGCGGCGTTCTGGGGCACGTTCACGCTGATACGCACGATGTCGTCGCGGTCCATGCCGAGCAGCGGCGTGCCGCTGCCGTCGGCCTTCACCAGGTCGCCGACGTCGACGCTGCGCGTGGTGACCACGCCGTCGAAGGGCGCGACCACGTCCTTGAATCCGGTGAGCGCCTTCAGGCGGTCGACCGTGGCGTCCTGCGCCTTGATGTTGGCTTCGGCGACCTTCACCCCGGCCTCGGCCGCAGCGAGCGTCGCGCCCTGGCTGAGCACGCCGGCTTGCGAGTTGTCGGCGTTCTGGCGCGAGGCCCAGCCCTGGGTCGCCAGCGTCGAGGTGCGGTTGTTGGTGAGGTTGGCGAGGTTGACGTTGGCGCGGGCCTGGTCGACCTGCGCCTTGGCCTGAAGCAGTTGCGCCCGCATCTGCCCAGACTGCGCCTCGGCCTGGGCGAGCTGCTGGTCGAGTTCGGGGGCCGCGATCCGGAGCAGGATGTCGCCGGCCTTGACCCGCGAGCCGATGTCGACCCGGCGCTCGGCGACGTAGCCGGTCGCGCGGGCGAAGATCGCGGCGCGGGCGAAAGCCTGGATGTCGCCGGGCAGCGTCAGGTCGACCGGCTTGTCGCTGCGCTCGACGGCGGCGATGCGCACCCGCGGCACTGCATCGCGCACCTTGCGCTGCGTTTCGGTGGCGGCGGCCGCCTGCTTCCAGTGACCGTAGCCGCCCCAGCCGAGCAGGCCGGCGGCGACCAGCCCGACGAGGAGGAACGGGCGCTTGCCCGGCGGTGGGGGAACGTCGCTCACCGCGGCGTGGGGCTTCATGACGCTCTCGCCTTCCGTCGGCAGCAACGATGCCGGCACACACACTACGATACCCCGCCTTGCGGTGCCGGCCTAGCGCTCGCGGCGCCGCATCGCCGACGATCCGGCGATCACCACAGGGTCGGATAGGGGTGGAACGCGAGCGTGTCGCCGGGCTCGATGCGGGTGACGGGCTCGGGCACGTCGGCGAGGCCGTCGCTGCCGGTGAGCGAGGTGATGGTGCCCGAGCCCCCGCGCGGGAATAGGGCGGCCTCGAAGGCGCCGTCGGCGGCGCGCGTCACGCAGACGCGCAGGAACTCGCGCCGGCCGGATTTTCGCGAGAGCGCGAAGGCGGACCGGACCGGCACGCCCAAAGCCGGCTCGTGCACCGCCCCGCCGAGGTGGTCGAGCAGCGGCCTGACCACGAAGGCGAGGGTGACGTAGGCCGCCACCGGGTTTCCCGGAAGTCCGACGAAGGGCGTCCCGGCGACCATTCCCACCGCCACCGGACGCCCGGGCTTGATCGCGAGGCGCCAGAACGCGAGCGACCCCGCGGCGGCGACCGCCCCCTTCACGTGGTCCTCCTCTCCGACCGAGACGCCGCCGGAAGTCAGGATCAGGTCGTGGGACTCGGCCGCCGCGCGCAAGGCCGCCGCAAGCGAAGCGGGCTCGTCGCGCAGGATGCCGAGGTCGGTCGCGTCGGCCCCGAGGCGCCGCAGCAGGGCGATCAGCATCACGCGGTTGCTGTCGTGGATGCCGGAGGCGGCGCGCAGGCCGCCGGGCTCCGTCAACTCGTTGCCCGTGGAGAACACCGCAACGCGCAGCGCGCGGCGAACGGGCAGGTCGCCGCGGCCGATCGCGGCGGCAAGCGCCAGGTCCTGCGGGCGCAACCGTCGCCCGGCCGGGATCGCCACGCTACCGCGGGCGATGTCCTCGCCGGCCGGGCGGCGGTTGGCGCCGCGCACGATGCCGGCGGGCAGCGCGACGCCGTCGGCGACGACCGCGACGTCCTCCTGCATGAACACCGTGTCGGCGCCCGCGGGCATCGCCGCTCCGGTGAAGATCCGGTCGGCAGCGGACGCATCGAGGGGCGCGGGCGCGGCGCCGGCGGGCAGGCGCCCACGCACCGGCAGCCGCGTCGGCCCGGCTTCGGACAAATCGGAGAAGCGCACCGCGTAGCCGTCCACCGCCGCGTTGTCGAAGGGCGGGACGTCGATCTCCGCGAGTATATCCGCGGCGGCGATGCGGCCGTCGGCGCGGGACAACGGGACGGACTCGACGCCGGCCACCACCGGAAAGCGCGCCAAGATCGTCGCCGCCGCCTCGGCGACGGACATCACCGGCGCGGAGGGATCGAAGCAATCGTCGCTGAGGCGCGTCATCGCGCGTCGTCTCCGTGCCGCGCGGCCGATGGCGCCGGACCGGTTCGGGCGGGAAAATCGGGTGCTGCGCGAGGCGTCACGGGCGGCCGGTCGAACGATGGAGGCCGGGCTTGCGGCATCGCAGCCGTCCGATCAAGCCCCACGGGAACCAAAGCGCGTCCCCGACATCGTCGCACGCCCGCTCTTCGGCCTGGCAAGCGCCAGGCGTCGCAAGCTACGTGCGTAGTCGGCCGAGAGAAACCTTTGCGCCATCCACCCGTATGGTGCGTTGCGCAACAAGCAACAGGGTTCGGTCCGGGTGTCGATGCAGCCAATTCCGGCGCCTGCGATGGGTTGGCGATCGGTTCAAACTAAGAGATATCCTAAAGAAAATCTTACTTCATCATGCCGATATCGAGCGTAGATGCGGAAACATTTTGACACACATTCTGGTCGAACTCCCTATTCCTTCGTTGAACGCAATGGTCGGCTTCGTTCGGAGCCGGCCCGCATGAAACGGCCGGACATCGGGCGCTTCGGCCGACGCTTCGCCGTGATCCTGTCCGGCGAGTTGATCCAGAGCCTCTTCCATTTCGTCCTGAACATCGTGCTGGTGCGCGAGCTCGGGGCGCACGGATACGGGCTGTTCGCGATCGTCTTCACGATCGGCGCGGTCGGCGTCACCTATATCCGCGCCCTGGTCGGGGTACCGGCGACCTTGTTCCTGTCGCGCAGCCTCGGGCGCCCGGCCGAGCGCGGGCACGACATGGTGTTCGGCTCCGGCGCGACCGCCGTGGCGCTGCTGATGGCGGGCGCGGTCTCGATCGGGCTCGCGCCGGTGATCGGCGTCACGGCGCTCGCCGGCGGCGCCTTCGTCGGGCTCTACGCGTTTCGCAGCTACCTGCGGATCGTGCTGCTCGCGCGTCAAAAGCCCTGGGTCGCGGGCGCGAGCGACATCGTCTACGCCGCCTGCGGGCTGGGCCTGGTCGCGTTCCTTCAGTCCAGCGACGAGGCCCTGCTCGAGCACGCCTTCCTCGGCATCGCGGGGGCGCAAGCCATGGGGATCGCCGTGGCGCTGGCGGCTCTCGGGCGTCCCGTCCGGGTCTCGTTCCGCGCCAGCGTGCGGCGGCGCTACGCCGGCATCTGGCGGCCGCTGGCCTGGTCGCTCCTCGGCGTCACCGGCACCACCGTACAGGGGCAGGGGCTGACGCTGCTGTTCGCGGTGCTCGCCGGACCCGCGGCCTATGCGCCGATCGCCGCGACCCTGGTTCTGTTCGCGCCACTGCGCATCCCGACCAACGCCCTCAACAACATGGTCCTGCCGGAGATCTCGGCGCTGCTCGCCGCGGGTCGGCGGCGCGAGGCGCGGCGCCTCGTCCTGCGCAGCACGGCCCTGATCGGGCTCGCCTGCTTCGCTTACGGCGCGGCGATGTGGGCGGCACTGCCGATGATCGAGAGCCACCTCTTCAAGGGGCGCTTTTCCCACGAGCCGATGGCGGGCATCGGCTTCGGAGTCTGGTGCGTGGTGACGATGGCGCTGCTCTACGCGATTCCGCGGGCGTTCCTCGAAGCGTCGGCCGCCTTCCGGGTGATCGCCGCCGGCGCGCTGGTCAGCGCCGTCGTCGGCTTCCTGATCATGGTGCCGCTGCTGCTCACCATGGCGCCGCCCTTCGCGCTGATCGGGCTCGCGGTCTCGGAATGCGTCACGGCCCTGTGGTCGGCGAAAGCCTTCCGCGACCGGTCGCGCCACCCGGACGGACGTGTCCGAACGGCGGCGCACCGTGTCGTCGGGGCCGCCGCGCCGCCGGCCGGCGCTTAAGCGGGCGTTGAAAGCGCGGTTTCAGGCCGCTTCGCTGGCCGCGGCGACCTGCGGAGGCGCCGGCTTGACAGTCCGGCGGCGCATGTCGCGGACCACGAGGTTCCAGGAATCGAGCATCATCGCCGCCGCGCCCGGCAGGGTCCTGCGTCCCATGAAGGCGTCGAGGGTGACGCTGGTGGTGGCGAAGCGGCTCTTGAACGCCTCGGCCCCGCACAGGAAGTCGACGGTGTGCAGGCCCTGGTCGATCGACCACTGGATGTAGTCCATCATCAGGACCATGCCGGGTGAGCCGCGCTCGAAGGCCGGATCGTAGGTGGTGACGAACGCCATCATCGTCCCGGCCTGGACGAAGTTGATCGACACGGCGACGACGACGCCGTCGCATTCGAGCACGAAGGCCCGCAGCAGGCCGGTCTCGGCCAGCACCCGGACCAGCGCGGGAAGTGCCAGCGAGCCCTCGTCGTAGAGGTTCGATTCAAGCTGGTTGCCGGCGAGCCACTTGCGCTTCAGGTCGGCCAGCCGAAGCAGCACCGGCTCCATCGGCTCGTCGGGGGGCAGCAGGCGGAAGCGCAGGGTGCCGGATTCGCCGATGAACTTCTGGCCGCGGCGGTAATTCTGACGGGTCTTCTTCGATTGCGAGGCCATCCAGGCCTCGCCGGTCGGCCAGTCGCCGGCGACGCGAAAGCTCACATCGCTGCGATGGTTCGGACGCAGGCGCACGCCTGCTGCGGCGGCCGGCTCGAGCAGCGCGCGCGCCTTTGCGCCGGGAAGCAGGCGGTTGAGGTAGACGAGGTCGAACCCGCCCGCAGACGAGAGGTGCGCCCACATCCGCCGGACGAGGCCGGAATCGTCGCCAACGAGAAGGGCGTCGCCGTAATCGGTGTGGTCCTTGGCCGCCCATTCGAGCAGACGCAGACCTTTACGCCGACAGGTCGCCATCGGCAGGACCGCGACCAAGGTCTCGCCGCGCCAGGCGAGCACGACCTGCAGGGCGCGGCGCTCGCGGTCGGGCACCGTCGCCCACCATGCCGCGATCCAGGCATGGCTCTGGAACACCAGCGCGCCGGATTCGCGCCACAACGCGGCCCAGGCCGGGCCGACGGCGGCGAGCCGCTCGGCGGTGCGGACGATCTCGAAACGTTCGGCGCTCACGGCTGGACCCCTTTATGGGATGAGATCGCGGCCGGGCCGCGCGGCCGCAGGCGCCGCTTGATCACGAGCCACATCTTCTTCAACGGCAGAATGTAGAGGCCCTTCAGCGACTGGTAGTCGCGCACGTCGCGGTCCACGAGGCCGAACTTGAAGCTCTCGTTCGGCTCCGGCACACACAAGGTCCCGAAGACCCGGTCCCAGAACGAGAACAGCAGCCCGAAGTTCTTGTCGTAGTGCCGCGGATTGGTGCTGTGGTGCAGCTGGTGCCAGTGCGGACACAGGATCAGGTTGTTCAGCTTCCCGAACGAGATCTTGAAGTGCGTGTGCCGGACGAAGTCCATCATCAGGATGTTGCGCATGATGTAGACGTTCACGCCGAACACAGTCACCTCCACCGGATTCAGGGCGATCAGCGTCCAAAGTCCGAAGCAGATTCCCGGGATGACGCCGTCCCAGGCGCGATTCATGAGCTCGTCGAGCGGGTGGACGCGATCCTTGGTGATGCCGACCATCACTTCCGCGGAGTGGTGGACCTTGTGCAGCTCCCACAAGAATGGGAAGCGGTGCTGGGCCGTGTGGTAGAGATAGTACGAGATGTCGTAGGCGAGCAGCATCGTCACGGTGAAGACGATGACCGTTATCGGCCCCGGCGATCCACCCATCAGCGGCGCATCGATTCCGAACAGCGTGCCGACGACCTTGTTGGTGGCGTAGCCGACCGCGACCACGAAGGTGACGCCCGCCGGGATCAGCAGGAAGGGCATGATCGCCTTCCGGGTAATGTAGAAGAGCAGGTCGGCCCGCGCGGACGGGTGCGTGATCACCTCGTGCGGCAGGATGAACTCGAAGAACTCGGCGAAGGATTTCTCCTCCACGGTCCGCCAATACGCGATCACCGCGCAACCGAGGGCGGTCGCCAGTAGAAGGCCGGCTGCTAGGAGGTTCGCGGCGGAGATGCGGTCGAGGATTTCCTCGATGAAGGTGCTGATCATATCCCATCTCTCATGCCCGCGGCGACCGGTCGGCCGCTTGCAGGTCGAAGTACGGAAGACCGGCGCGCGCGTGCGCCCCGGCTAGATCGTATGACGTTCGCCACCGCGGGTTGCGGTCTGCGGCGATGAGGGACAGCAATACAACGTGCGGTCGTTCGATGGAACGACGCACGGCAAAACATTCGCAGAAGAATACCTACGAAGGACTTACCGGACAGTGTAAGCTCGACCGTATCCTCAAGCTCTCGTTCCGTTCCCAGTTCCTTGACCGATCAAACGGGCCGGCCGGGAAACCGAAGTTTGGATAACGGATCGTTGCGCCGGCGCCGGTGACGGCAGCTTGCGCAACCGACTTCGCTGACTGTCAGCCGGCGGATTTCGAGGCGGCGTCGGCGGGGGCGCGGGCGTCGCGCACGCGGGCGGGCTCGCGCTGAAGGGTGAGGCGCAGCATCGCCGCGATGCCCTCGGCCGCGAGCTTCTCGTCGAAGATGCGCTCGTAGCGGGCGCGGGCAGCTGCGGGATAATCGCGCCACAGGTCGGGACGGGTCACGATTTCGGCGAGGGTGCGCGACAGCGCCTCGGCGCTGCCCGGCGGCACGACCCAGCCGGTCGCCCGGTCCTCGACGATCTCGGTCAGCCCGCCGATCCCGGAGACGAGCGGCGGGATGCCGTAGGCCAGGGCCTCGATCGCGACGCGGCCGAGCGACTCGGGCAGTTGCGAGGGCACCGCCACCACGTCCGCCCATCGGTAGAGCGAATCGGGGTCGGCGACGAAGGGCGAGCAGGTGACCTGGCGCGAAAGGCCTGCCTCCGCGACCTGCGCCGCGAGCGCAGCTTCGCGGGCGTCGTCCTCGAAGGCGCTGCCGACGATCTTCAGCTCGACCCGCGACCGGACCGCATCCGGCAGCTGACGGATCGCCTCGACGAGGACCTCCTGGCCCTTGATCCGGCTGATCCGCCCGAGCATCAGCAGGCGAAGCGGCCGGCTGCCGTCGTAGCGGGCCGGGTTGGGCACGGCCGGGCCGGCGATCCCGTTGTAGACCACGCGCGCGGTCGCATCCTTCGGCATCGCGAAGGCGGCCTGGGTCGCGCGCGAGTTGAAGATGATGTTCGCCCGGCTCCAGCGGATCAGGCTGCGCAGCACCGTCAGGGTCGCGCCCTCCGGGATTTCGTGGACGTGGACCACCGTGCGGCCGGGCAAGAGCCGCGCGGCGAGCAGATAGTCGGCCACCACCGTGGTGTTCACGTAGACGAGATCGCTCGCGCGGATGCGCCGGAGCGCCCGAGCGACCGCGAAGGGAAGAGCCGCCATGCCGAGCGTCGCGAGGCGCAGGAGGTTACGCCGGCGCAGCACCCAGATCGGCTCGATCACGATCCGCGAGGCGGCGCCTTCGAGCGAGGCGACGATCGGGCCGGCCTTCGGCAGCACCACGTCGATCCAGGCCTGCGGATAGGCTTCGCGGATCGTCCGCACCGTTTCGCAGAAGCTGCGATCCGATCCATAGAGCTCGTAGCCCTGATGCACGCAGGTGATGCACCGCACGGCGCCGCCCCCCTCACGTGCCGAGAGGAACCCGCCAGCCGGAGAAACATTCCCGTCCGTGATGGACAACCCGGTTCGAAGTACTGATTGAAAACGCATAAGTTGAACACACTTCTATTACAACAACTATGGGTTGTAATCATAAGAGAATTCGTTAGTAATTCTGATGACATACCGTAACTCGATTGAAATCGGAAGGGGTATGCGTATGCGGGAACTTGCGCCGGCGATCCTTATTCTTGGAACGCGCGGCATCCCTGCGGCGCATGGCGGCTTCGAGACGTTCGCGGAACGGCTCGCCCTGCATCTCGCCGCACGTGGCTGGCGCGTCGGCGTCTACTGCCAGCGGGAGGTCGAGACGGTCGGGCAGCGTGTCTCGACCTCGGTCTGGCGGGGGGTCGACCTGATCACCGTGGAGGTCGCCAGCACCGGCCCGGCGGCGACGCTCGCCTTCGACGCGTTGTGCGCGCACGACGCCGCCGCGCGAGGCGGCGTCTGCCTTGTGCTCGGCTACAACGGGGCTGTGTTCCTGCCTTATCTCCGCTTGCGCGGCGCGAAGGTGCTGACCAACATGGACGGGATCGAGTGGCGCCGCCCGAAATGGTCCGCGGCGGTGCGGGCGTTCTTCTGGATCAGCGAGTGGATCGCGGCCTGGAGCTCGCACCGCCTGATCGCGGACCACCCGGCCATCGCCGACCACCTCGCGACCCGCCGCCCGCGAAACGCGATCACCACGATCCCGTATGGCGGCGACCCGATCCGCGCCACGAGCGAGGCGCCGATCCGGGCGCTCGGGCTCGAACCGGACGGGTTCCTGGTCTCGATCGCCCGGATCGAGCCCGACAACAACATCCTGACCTTCGTCGAGGCGTTCTCACGCGCGCCGCGCCCTGCCAAGCTGGTGGTGCTGGGAACCCTCGATCCCGAGAACGCCTACCATCGGGCGCTGCGGGCCGCGGCAGGGGAGGGCGTGATTTTTCCGGGAGCGATCTACGAGGCCGAGACGGTCCAGGCGCTGCGCCATCACGCCCGCGCCTACCTCCACGGTCACACGGTCGGCGGCACGAACCCCTCTCTGGTCGAGGCGCTGTGGGCCGGCAACGCGGTCATCGCGCACGACAACGCCTTCAACCGCGGCACCGCGGGCGAGGGCCAGCTCTACTTTGCAGACGTGGACGGCTGTGCGCGCGCGATCGAGACGGTGCTCGGCGACGCCGCCGCCCTCGCCGCGGCCCGGACGGCGGCCCGGCGGCGGGCGGCCGACTTTTCGTGGGGCGACATCCTCGCCGCCTACGAGCGAGAGGTGCGCCGGCTCGGCGGCTACCCGCCATCCTCCGAGCCGGTTTCGGACGGGACGCGCCCCCTCGGCGTCGATGTTCCTGATCCCGTCGAGGGAAGCCCGAGAGTGACGGCGGCGGACGGGGTCGCCTGACGATGGATGCGAACCGCCGTGCGGTCATCGGTGGCGCCGTGGCGCTGACGCTCGCCGGTCCGGCCAGGGCCGCGCCGCCCGAGCCGCTGGTCCTGCGCCGCGGCATCAGCCTGTGGCCCTGGTTCTCGCTGACACAGGAGTTCCTGGCGCCGCGCACCGACTACGCCTGGCCGCCGTTCCAGCCCGACCGGCCGGTGCCGAATGCCGACGACCTGCGCCGGCTGGCCGAAGCGGGGTTCGACTTCGTGCGCCTGCCGATCGATCCCGGCCCGTTCGCCGCCCTTGCCGGGGCGCAACGCGAGCGGCTGTTCGGCATCCTGTCCGAGGCGGTCGACCTGATCCTCGCGAGCCGGCTCTCCCTGGTGCTGAACGTCCAGGCCAACGCCGCGACGCACCACTACACCCCGGACCGGTTCTACGGCTCGGCGACAGCGCCGCTATTTTCCGCCTACCGCGACGTGGTCGTCGAGCTGGCGCGGCGCTTCGGCGCCCGGGCGCCCGGCCGCATCGCACTGGAACCGGTCAACGAGCCTCCGCAGGCCTGCGGGGCGGTGGCCTGGAACCGGGTGCAGAAGGCCCTCCTCGGCGCCGCGCGAAAGGCGGCGCCGTCCCTGACGCTGGTTGCGACCGGCGCCTGCGGCGGCATGGGCGCGGGCCTGACCGCACTCGATCCCGCGGCCTTTACCGCGTTGGACCCCGTGCTCTTCACCTTCCACTTCTACGAGCCGTACCTGTTCTCGCACCAGGGCGCGCCGTGGATGAAGGACGAGCCGATCTACCGGGCGCTGAACGACGTGCCCTGGCCGGCCCGCGCCGGGAAACTGGAGGAGACTCTCGCGGCGGTCCGAGCCCGCATGCGCGCCGACGCCCAAACCTCGGAGACGGACAAGGCGGCGGCCTACGCCGTGACCGAGGCGAAGCTGAAGGAGTATTTCGCCGCCGACCCGGACCGCGGCTACCTCGACCGCAACCTCGTCGACATCCGCACCTGGGCCGACCTCTACGGCATCCCGCCGGGGCGGATCCTGATGGGCGAGTTCGGCGCCCTGAAGAGCGATGCGCACTACGTCGCCTCGCGTGCGCCCGACCGCGCCCGCTACATCCGCGACGTGCGCGAGGCGGCGGAGGCGGCGGGCTTCGCCTGGGCGTTCTGGAACCTGTTCGACGGGCTCGGCCTAATGGACGACGCCCACCGGATCGATCCCGCGATCATCGCGGCGCTCGGCTTGGCGATGCCGGGGACGCCGAGGCGATGACCGGTCGGCGCGGGTAGAGCACCAGCAGCATCAGCGCGAACTTGGCGAGCATGGTCGTCTTGCCGCCGATGCTCTCGAACGTGTTGATCAGCACCACGAAGGCGAGGATCGGCAGGAACACACCGTGCCGGCACTGGCGCGCCACCTCGTAGAGGAACAGCGCGATGGCGACGATGAGCAGCACCGTCATCGCGACGCCGTTGTAGAGCAGGCTGCGCACGATCGGGTTCTCGATGCCCCATTCGAGCCCGTACATCCGGCGCAGGGTGTCGACCACCGACGGGTCAGGCCCAACGAGCAGGTCGCGGAACGGGATCGCGTCGAAGATCGCCAACATCTCGACCCGGGCGTTGGCGCTGCCGCCGTCCGAGACGAAGCGCTCCAGCAGCGCGTCGAAGAAGCCGCCGACGGCGAGGCCGCCGACCACGATCGGCACCATGGTCAGCCCGAAGGCGGCGATCGCCGCGCCGAGCAGCGGCACCCGTCCGTTGCGCAGGGCGCGGTTCAGGGCGACCACCGCGAAGACGCTGCCGAAGGCCAGCGTCACCACCGTGGCCGAGCGTCCGCCGAAGGTGATCAAGGCCACGAGCTGCAGGACGATGAACCCGGCCCGCGTCGTCGGCCGCAACCGGCCGCCGCCGTTGAACAGCGCCAGGATGTAGCAGGCGGTCAGCGTCGCGTTGGACAGGGGATGCCCCTGCAGCGCGGCCGAGCGCGTGTCGGTGTCGAAGGCCTGCCCGTCCATGCGGAACGGAAAGAAGCGCTGGCCGCTTGCGAACTCGAAGAGGCCGAGCAAGGCGTTCGTGACCATCACCGCGTGCACCGCGATCTCCACGCGTCGCATGGTGATCGCGTCCCGGTCGGCCATCAGGATCACGACGAGGCCGGTGAGCACGTAGGTGTCGATCGAGCCGGCGAGCCCAGTGCCGTTGCGTGAAGCGATGAAGGCGAGCAGACCGAATCCGACGAGGCAGAGCAGCGTGCTAGCCGGCCGCCGCTCGCCGGCTGCCGCCACCGCGATCACCGGGTTGCCGGATCGCAGCATCGTCCAGCCGAACAGAAGGACCGCGAGATAGCTCGCCGGGTGGACCTTCTGCGCCGCCGAGCCGGTGATGCCGTCGTAGTTGATGCCCAGCACCCAGAGCATCCCACCCGACAGGCCCCAGGTGACGAGCGCCAGCGCCACCAAGGCCCAGGATTCGAACCCCACGAGCGACGGCAACGGGAACGCTTGCGGCGTCCGGCGGACGGAGCCGCCTGTCGCTGCGGAGCGATAGGCCCGGGTCACGGGTGCCGCCTCAGCTCGCCGCGCGGGCATCGAGCAGGAGCGAGCCCGAGACCGGCCGCCCTAGGGCTTCCGACGTGCCGACGAGGTTCAGGAGGTCGCGCTGGCGGGTGGCGCCGTTGCGCACGATCAGCAGCAGGCGGTCCGCCGCGGCCGCGACCGGCCCGATCCGCAGGTTCTCGGAGAGCACGCCGCCATCGAGGATCACCAGCTCGTAGCGCCCCTTCACCCCGGCGAGGAAACGCTCGACGTTGGTGCGCAGGAACGCGTCGCGCACCGGCTTCTGCGCGTCGCCCATGCCGATCCGGCGCGCGCCCGTGGCCGGGTCGAGGCGGGCGACGGCGTTCAGGCTCTGCTCGCCGCGCAAGACGTCGAGGAGGCCGCCGACCTGCGAATCATCGATGCGCATGTCGGCGTCGACGATCAACACGCGCTCGCCGCGGGCGACGGCGACGGAGGCGAGCAGGTCGATCACCGCCTTGCGGTCGGCGTCCTCCGCCTCGCCGGAGGTGACGAGGATGCTGATCGAGCGGCCGCCCTCGGCCGATTCGTGCAGGTGGTCGAGGGTGAAGCCCGCCACCGACGCGCTGGCGCCGTCGCCCCCCCGGCGCAGGCGCGGCAGGGTCGCGACGACCGGCGCGTTCGACAGGCGTTCGAGCTGGCGCTGCGACAGCACCGTCGGCTCGGCATATTCCCGTACCAGGGCGAAGCCGGTGCCGAGGCCGAGGCCCGCGAGGGAGGCGGCGAGCACCAGGAACAGCCGCGGCGGCCATGACGAATCGGCAGGCGGGCGCGCCCAGGTGATGACGCGGGCGTTGGTGGTGTCGATGCCGGTCTGCTCCTTCAGCTCGCGCGAGCGCACCAGGAAGTTGTTGTAGACCGAGCGACTCGCTTCCACGTCGCGCTCGAACTCGCGCAGGCGGATGCTCGACTGCGCGCTGACGGCGGATTGCTTCTGGAGCTTCTCGAGGTCCGCGGTGAGCGTGCGCTCGTTGGCCTGCGCCCGCTGGTATTCGGCTTCCGCGGCTTGCGCGATGCGCCCGAGTTCGCTGTCGATCAGCTGCTTCACGTCCTGCATCTGCGCCCGGGTCGCGGCGATGAAGGGGTGCCGCTCGCCGAGGTTGGTGCGCAGGTCCGCCTCCTTGCTCGCGAGCTCGGCGTACTGGCCGCGCAGGCGGTCGATCACCGAGGATTGGATCGCCTCCGGCGTCGCGCCGGCGGCGAAGGGCCGGCCGCGGGCATCCTTGACGCCCTGCAGACGGGCGCGGGCCTCGGCCGTGCGGGTGCGGGCCGCGACGACGCGGGCGTTGCTGTCGGTGAGCTGCTGCTCGCCGACGAGGCGCCCGCTCGATGCGATCAGCCCGTTCTTCGCCTTGTAGTCCTCGAGCCGCATGTCGGCCTGGTTGACCGCAGCGCGCAGGTCGTCGAGGCGGCCGCGCAGCTCGCCCGCCGCGCGCTTGGCACCCTCGGCCCGCGCCTCGCTCTGGTCGGAGAGGTAGGATTTGGCGATGGCGTTGACGATCCGGGCCGACTTGTCCGGGTCGGTGGTCGTGACGATGACGTCGACGACGAAGACCTTGTCGGCGCGCTTCACAGCGAGCTTGCGCCGGAGCCGGTCGAGGGACTGGCCGCGGGCGTCGACCAGGCGTTCGGGCTGCGGCCCGGTGACGAGCTCGCGCAGGGAGCGGACGGCGCCCGCGACGGCTCCGCCCTTGGCCGCGCCGAACTCGGGATCCTTGTCGAGCCCGGTCTCGGCGATGGCGCGCGACAGAACGGTGTCGGATTCGATCACGCGGACTTGGCTCTCGACCTGCGTCACGCCGCCGTCGGGCGCGAGCGCGCCGGGGTTGATGTCGTTGGTCACCACCATGCGGTCCCTCGGGTCGATCAGGAGCTGCGCGGTCGCGGTATAGAGAGAGGGCGTCACGACGGCGTAGGCCAGCGCCGCCAGGCCCAGGACGGCGGCCGTGCCGAGGATCATCTTCCAGCGTCGGGCGAGGATGCGCCACAGGTCGCCGAGTTCGGCCGTCGTCTCCGGCTTGGACGGCGCGGCGCGCTCGGGCACCATCGGCTCCATCCAGGCCGAGACGGCGAGGTTTCTGTTCAGCTGTTCCACCGTCGGACACCGTCGTCTCGAATGGGGTCGTTTTTATGGACGTGCGACCTGACAGTGCAAGTTGCGCGCAAGTGAATGAAAATCCCTCAAGACTGCGTAGGGGCGCAGCTTCTGGGATCGATTCTTGCGGCGAGGGTTAATCTAGATCAGCCGCCCGCTCTGTTTTTCCGGTTATCGTCTCGGTTACAAAGTTAGTGATAGATCGCGATGGCGGGTCGCGTCGGGCATCCGGGATTGGCGCTGGACGCCGATCCCGTCCAGCGCCCACGCTGCGTTCGAGGGCATGTCCCAGAAAGATCGGTCGGCGGCATGCGTCTGAGGTTGCGTCTCGATGGTCGGAGGCCGCGGCTTTGGCAGGCGCAGCTGCTCCGCCGGGTCGCCGGCCTGCCCGGCGTCGAGGCGATCGAGATCGATGCCCGCCCCGGGTCGGACGTATGGCCTGCCAACGCCGACCTGCTGTTCTCCCTGGAATCGCTGATCCACCGCCTGCCGCGCTCGGGCGCCTCGGCGCCCGCCGACCTGTCGGCTTGGCCGCAGGCGGGGCGCGCCCGCCCGGACCTGATCCTCGACCTCTGCGGCGACGTCGAATCCGAGGCGGCCGATGCGATCTGGCGGCTGACCTTCGACGGTTGCGCCGGCGAGGCGGGCCTCCTCGCCAGCCTGCTGGACGGGCGGGCACCGGGGATCGCACTTTCGGACGGAAGCCGGGTCGTCGCGTCGGGCCGCACCGGCACCGAGCGTCGCGGCGTGATGTTGACTTCCTTCGACGACGCGCTGTTCCGCACGGTGTCGCTGCTGTCGGCCGCCGTCGCCGGGCGCCGCGAGCCGAGCCCCATCCGAGCCGACGCCGACGCGCCGCCGGCCGAGCTTCCCGCCCGCGAGATCCTGGCGCGGACCGGGCGCATCCTCGCCCACGCGATCGCGCAGCGGCTGTATCACCTTTGCTACCATGCCCCGCACTGGCGGGTCGGCTGGCGCCGGCTCGCCGGCTCGCCGGATGTGATCGACCTGCGCCGCCACCCCGACGCCGGCTGGACCACGCTGCCCGACGACGGCCGGCGCTTCTACGCCGACCCGTTCCCCCTCGACCATCGCGGCGAGACCTGGCTGTTCGTCGAGGACTACGTTCACGCTCTGGCCAAGGGCATCGTCTCGGCGGTTCGGGTCGGGTCCGATGGGCCGATCGGCGTGCCGGTGCCGGTGCTGGAGGAGGCGCATCACCTGTCCTACCCGTTCGTCTTCGTGCGCGACGGCGAGGCCTGGATGGTGCCCGAGACCGGCAGCGCCGGCACGATCGAGCTCTACCGCGCCACCGCCTTCCCCGGCGGTTGGGTGAAGGAGGCGACGCTGGTGTCCGGAGTGGTGGCCAGCGACGCGACGCTCGTCGAGCACGGCGGCCTGTGGTGGATGTTCGCGACGGTCCGCGACGCGCCGCTCGGGGCGGCGCTCGGCAGCGGCTCCTACTCGGATGCGCTCCACCTCTGGTCGGCCCCGGATTTCCGCGGGCCTTGGACGCCGCACGCCCACAACCCGGTGCTGGTGGACGTCGCCTCGGCGCGTCCGGCCGGACGCATCGTCGCGCGCGGCGGCGCGCTGATCCGACCGATCCAGGATTGCACCGAGGGCTACGGCCGCGCCCTCGCGCTCGCGCGGATCGACCGCCTGGACGCCGACGGCTACGCGCAGACGGTCGAGACCCGGCTCACCGCCGGCCCGGCCTGGCCCGGCACGCGCCTCCACACCCTGAACCGGTCCGCCAGGCTGGAATGCATCGACGGCTCGGCGCGCTCGCCGCGGCTGCGCACGATGCTCGGCCGCTGAAATCGCAGGAGCCGGCGCCGCCGACCCCTGGCGCGACGGGGGTCGCACCGCTACATGGGTTGTGCGGGGCTGCAGAGTCCGTCAGGAGCACTTTCCCCGGGGCCTTATCGACTCCCCCGGGAGCTGTCCCTGGCCTCGTCCCTGGACTTGGTCAACACGGCGCCCACCTACACTGTAGGTTTCCCGGGATCGATCCTCCAACGGCTCACGTGGCTCCGCACTCGACTTCCTCCGACAAGGCCGCCCTGCGCGGCCAAGCCCTCGCCCGGCGCGACGCCCTCGACCCGGATGCCCGGCGCTCCGGATCGCTTGCGATCGCCGAGCACGTTCTGACGGTCGACGGCCTCGCCGACGCCGCCCTCGTCGGCGCGTTCTGGCCGATCCGCAGCGAGGTCGATCCGCACCCGCTGATCGAGCGGTTCTTCGCCCGAGGGCAGCGGGTCGCCCTGCCGAAGGTGACGCCGGACGGGCTGGTGTTCCGCGAGTGGCGCGCCGGCGAGGCGTTGGTCGCCGGCCGCTTCGGCCTCAGCGAACCGCGCGACGACCTGCCGGCCCTCGACCCCACAGCCCTGATCGTGCCGCTGGCGGCCTTCGACCGGCGCGGCCAGCGCATCGGCTACGGCCGCGGCTACTACGACCAGGCGATCGCCCGGCTCTCGCGGAACGGGCCGGTGCTCACCGTCGGCATCGCCTTCTCGGTCCAGGAGATCGACCGGGTCCCGGCCGAGCCGCACGACCGCCCCCTCGACCACCTCGTCACCGAGGCCGGCTTCGTTCCCCTGAGCAAAGACCTCTGACGATGCGCCTCCTCTTCCTGGGCGACGTAGTCGGGCGCCCCGGCCGCAAGGCCGTCACCGACCGGCTCCCGTCCCTGCGCGAGCGCTGGCGGCTCGATTGCGTCGTCGTCAACGGCGAGAATGCGGCCGGCGGGTTCGGCATAACCGAATCGATCTGCGACGAGATCCTGGGGGCCGGCGCCGACGCGGTGACGCTCGGCAACCATTCCTTCGACCAGCGCGAGGCCTTGGTCTTCATCGCCCGGCAGCCCAAGCTCGTGCGGCCGGCGAACTACCCGCCCGGCACGCCGGGCCGCGGCGCGACCATCGTCGAGACCCGCGCCGGCGCCCGCATCCTCGTCGTCAACGTGATGGGGCGGCTGTTCATCGACGCGCTCGACGACCCCTTCGCCGCAGTCGAACGCGAGTTGTCCGCCTGCCCGCTCGGCGAGGCCGCCGACGCCGTGATCGTCGACGTGCATGCCGAGGCCACGAGCGAGAAGCAGGCCTTCGGCGTGTTCCTCGACGGCCGCGCCAGCCTCGTCGTCGGCACCCACACCCACGTGCCCACCGGCGACCACCGCATCCTTCCCGGCGGCACGGCCTACCTGACGGATGCCGGGATGTGCGGCGACTACGATTCGGTGCTCGGCATGCAGAAGGAGGAGCCGCTGCGCCGCTTCCTGCAGAAGACGCCGGGCGCCCGCCTGGAGACGGCGCAAGGGGAGGGGACGCTCTGCGGCATCGCCGTGGAGACCAACGCCGCCGGCCTCGCCGTGCGGGTCTCGGCCGTGCGCCTCGGGCCTCACCTTGAGGAAACCTGGCCTCGGGACTGGGATTAGCGGCTTCGAACGCCGGGAACGACAGTCGCGCGGCTTGATCGCACCGGAGCCTGACGCCACAGTGCCGGCCTGTTCGATCGAGGCCGCCGATCATCTTGGGGAGACGGCCTCGCGTCACCTTCCCCTCGCGTCACCTGCCGAAGAGTCGCGACCGATGGCCGCCCGTTCCGACACCGCGTTTCCCGCCGCCCCGAGGGCGGAGGGGCCGACCACGAGGCCGATCGCGAAGCCGGGCATCTACCTGGTCCGGATGCTGGTCTTCCTGATCCTGGTCGGCTTCCTCGCCTTCATCCTGTTCCGGCAGATCACCCCCGCCTTCCAGGCCAACCCGGGCCTGAACGGACTGATCCTCGGCGTGCTGCTGATCGCGGTGCTGCTCGCCTTCGGGCAGGTGATCCGGCTCTACCGCGAGGCGTCCTACGTCAACGCCGTCGCGTCCGGCGAGGCGGCCAAGCGCCCGCCGAGCCTCGTCGTCCCGCTGGTGCCGGCGATCCAGGCCCGGCGCGAAGGCGCGACGCTTCCCGGCGTCCGCCCGTTCCTCGACACCGTCGCCGCGCGCCTCGACGAGGGCCGGGACATCCTGCGCTACATCGCCGGCATCCTGATCCTGCTCGGTTTGCTCGGCACGTTCTGGGGCCTGATCGACACGCTCTCCGCGGTCGGCTCGGTGATCAAGTCGATGCGCGGCGGCGGCGAAGCCAGCGTGATGTTCGACGAGCTGAAGAACGGGCTCGCCGTCCCCTTGAGCGGCATCGGGCTGGCGTTCTCGGCGTCGCTGTTCGGCCTGGCGAGCTCGCTGATCACCGGCTTCCTCGACCTGCAGGCGGGGCAGGCCCACGCCCGCTTCCACAACGAGCTAGAGGATTGGCTGGTCTCGGGCGAGGGGGCGGCCGCACCCGCCCTCGTCCAGGCGCACCCGGAGCCCGCGGCGGCCGAGGCGCTGACAGAGGCGGTCGAGCGGCTCACCGCCGTCGTATCGGAGGGCGCGAACGGGCGCGCGGCGACCCAGGCGATGACCAACCTCGCCGAGGGCATCCAGGGCCTCGTCCAGCATATGCGCGCCGAGCAGCAGATGATCCGCGACTGGGTCGAGGCCCAGGCCGGCCGCGAGCGCGAGATGAAGCAGGTGCTCGACCGGCTCGGACGCGAGCGGGCCTGATGGCCTCTCGTCTCGTCCGCCGCGACCGCAGCGTCAACGTCTGGCCGGGCTACGTCGACGCGCTGGCGACGCTGCTGCTGTCGGTGGTGTTCCTGCTGACGATCTTCGTCGTCGGCCAGTTCTTCCTGTCGCAGGAGCTGACCGGGCGCGACACCGTGCTGGCCAAGCTCAACCGCCAGATCGTCGACCTCACCGACCTCCTGGCGCTGGAGCGCTCGAACCGGCGCGGCCAGGAGGAGACGGTGCAGGCGTTGCGTAACACCCTGCTCGCCGCCGAGGCCGAGCGCGACCGTGCCCGCGCCGACGTCGCTGCGTCCGCCGCGCATCGCGGCCAGGCAGGCGACCTCGACAAGCAGCTACAGGCCGAGCGGAGCGCCGCCGGCCGGGCGCAGTCGCAGATCGACATGCTCAACGACCAGATCGGCGCGATGCGGCGCCAGCTCGCAGCCCTGGAGGATGCGCTGGCAGCCTCGGAAAGCCGGGACCGCGAGAGCCAGGCCCGGATCGCCGACCTCGGCAGCCGGCTGAACGTCGCGCTCGCGCAGAAGGTGCAAGAGCTCGCGCGCTACCGCTCCGACTTCTTCGGGCGCCTGCGCCAGATCCTCGGCAACCGCACCGACATCCGCGTCGTCGGCGACCGCTTCGTGCTGCAATCCGAGGTGCTGTTCCCGGCGGGCTCCGCCTCGCTCAAGCCGGAGGCCGGCCCGGAGCTCGATCGGATCGCCGGGGCGATCCTCGACCTCGCCAAGCAGATCCCCTCCGACCTGCCCTGGGTCCTGCGCGTCGACGGCCACACCGATGCGCGGCCCATCGCCAGCGCGCAATTCCCCTCGAACTGGTCGCTTTCGGCCGCGCGCGCCATCGCCGTGGTCCAGTACCTCGCCAGCAAGGGGCTGCCGCCGCAGCGGCTGCTCGCCGGCGCCTTCGGCGAGTTCCAGCCGCTCGATGCCGGCACAACCGAGGAAGCTTACGCCAAGAACCGGCGCATCGAGATGAAGCTGACCGAGCGCTGACGGTCGCTCAGCCCTCGGCGAACGCGCTCGGATAGGCGAATAGCCCCGGCACGCCACCGGTCATCAGGAACAGGACCGCATCGCCCGGCCGGTAGTGACCCGCCCGGATGTCGTGCAGCAGCCCGGCGAAGGCCTTGCCGCTGTAGACCGGATCGAGCAGCACGCCTTCGGTGCGTGCGATCAGCCGGACGGCCTCGCGCATCGCGTCGGTCGGGATGCCGTAGCCCGGACCGCGATGGCTGCCATCGACCACGACGTCGGACGGGTCCAGCGTCGCGCCGGGCTTGAGCAGCGCCAGGGTTGCGTTGGCCTTGGCCAGCGTCTCGGCCTCGGCCTGCTCCTGCGTCGCCAGCACAGCGTAGGATTTCGCAAGCTTCGCATCGCGCCCCATCGCGAACAGCCCGGCGGCGAGGCCGGCATGGGTCCCCGCGCTGCCGTTGGCGGTGATGATGTGGGCGAAGGTGACACCCATCGCCTCGGATTGCGCGACGATCTCCTCGGCGCACGCCACGTAGCCAAGGCTGCCGACCGCGCTCGATCCACCCGACGGGAACACCTGGACGCGCCGGCCCTCTGCCCGCAACGCAGCGGCGCGAGCCTCGGCTGCCGCCAGGGAATCGGCGTCGCCGGCCAACTCGTGGACGCTGGCGCCGAACAGGTCGTCGAGGAAGCGGTTGCCGTTGCCGGTGTAGTCCGGGTCGGTCCGCGGGACGGTGCGCGTGAGGAAAAGCTCGCAGGCGAAGTTTTCACGCGCGGCCGCCGCGGCCGTCAGGCGCGCATGGTTGGATTGCAGGGCGCCGACCGTGATGACGGTGTCGGCGCCATCGGAGCGCGCGGCCCCCAGCAGGAACTCGAGCTTCCTGAGTTTGTTGCCGCCCCCGCCGACATACGCGATGTCGTCGCGCTTCATGAAGAGGCGGACGCCGTTCAGCGCCGCGCCGAGGGCCGACGAGAGCCCGTTGAGCGGCTGGATCGGCGTCGGATGCGGGACCAGCGCAAGGCGCGGGAAGCGGTCGAGGTCGAGGCTCATGCCATCGATCTAGCGCATCGCGTCGCCGCGACGAACCAGGAAAGCCCCCGGGGCGAACGCTCGAAGGGCGACTCGGCGAAGGCGCTACTCGCCGGCTGAGACGCTCACCCCGCGCACCCGCGGCTCCTTGCCCCGCGCAGTCTCGTCGAGCGCGTCGGTGAACTGGAGCGCGGCGAGCTGCGCGTAGAGCGCGCCCTGGGCGAGCAGGCTCTCGTGGGTGCCTTCCTCGACGATGCGGCCCTCGTCGAGGACGAGGATGCGGTCGGCGGCGCGGATGGTGGCGAGGCGGTGGGCGATGACCAGGGTCGTGCGCCCGCGCATCAGCCCGTCCAGCGCCGACTGCACCGCGCGCTCGCTCTCGGCGTCCAGCGCCGAGGTCGCCTCGTCGAGGAGCAGGATCGGCGCATCCTTGAGGATCGCGCGGGCGATGGCGACGCGCTGGCGCTGGCCACCGGACAGCGTCACGCCGCGCTCGCCCACCGGTGTGCCATAGCCCTGGGGCAGGGCGCGGATGAAGCCGTCGGCATGCGCCAGCTCGGCGGCGCGGTGGACCTCTGCGTCGCTCGCATGCGGGCGGCCGTAGCGGATGTTCTCGGCGACCGAGCCCGAGAACACCGTGGGGTCCTGCGGCACCAGCGACATGCGGGCGCGCAGGGCCTCCGGGTCGACGCGGGCGATGTCGACGCCATCCACCAGCACCCGACCGGATTGCGGATCGTAGAAGCGCAACAGCAGCTGCAGCACCGTGCTCTTGCCGGCCCCCGAGGGCCCGACGATGGCGATGCGCTCGCCCGGCGCCGCCGCGAAGGCGAAGCCGTCGAGGGCCGCGGTGGTGTCGCGGGTCGGGTAGGCGAAGCGCACCGCCTCGAAGGTGACGGCGCCGCGGGCCGGCACCGGCATCGGCACCGGGTCGGCCGGCGGCTTGATCGCCGGCACGGCGGCCAGGATCTCGCCGAGGCGTTCGGCAGCACCCGCGGCCTGGGCGAGCTCGCCGTAGACCTCCGAGAGCTGGCCGAGCGCGCTCGCGCCGAACACCGCGTACAGCACGAACTGCGACAGCTGCCCGGCGCTCATGGTGTGGGCGAGCACCCCCTGGGCCCCGTACCACATCACCCCGACGACGGAGGCCGAGATCAGGAAGATCGCCACGCCCGTGAGCAGTGCGCGGGCGCGAATCGATTCGCCAGCCGCCGAGTAGGCGTTCTCGGAGGCCTGAGCGAAGCGGTCGGCGGTGGCCGCGCCCATGCCGAAGGCCTGCATTGTGCGCACCGCGCCGACGGCTTCGGCGGCGTAGGCCGAGGCGTCGGCGAGGCGGTCCTGGGCGGCGCGCGAGCGGCGGCGCACGCCGCGGCCGGAAACGATCAGCGGGAACACGATCAGCGGGATCGCCACCAGCACCAGCACCGACAGGCGCGGGCTGGTGATAACCATCATCGCGACCGCGCCAACGAACAGGAACAGGTTGCGCAGCAGGATCGAGATCGAGACGCCGAACACCGCCTTGACCTGCGTCGCGTCGGCGGTGAGCCGCGAGACGATCTCGCCGGACTGCGTCTTGTCGAAGAACGCCGGGTCCAGCAGCGTCAGCTGCCGGAACACGGCGCTGCGGAGGTTCGCCACCACGCGCTCGCCCAGGGTCACCACGGTGTAGTATCGGGCGGCGCTCGACAGGGCGAGCACCGCGACGACGCCGAGCAGCGCCAGGAAGTAGGCGTTGATCATGCTCTCGCCCTCGGGCGAGAAACCGTGGTCGATCACCCGGCGCATGGCGATCGGCACCGTCAGCGTCGCACCGGACGCGGCAAGCAGCGACAGGAAGGCGGCGACGATTCGCCCGCGATAGGCCGCCGCGAAGGGGATCAGCGGCCGGAGCGAGCTCAACGGCGCCTTGTCGCGACCCTCGGCGGGCGGGTTCTTCTTGCGGGCCATCACGCCTCTGGTGTTTCGTCCCTCGTCCGCGCCACAAGCGTGCTTGTGAGCGGCCGGAGCCTGCGGTATACGCGCGCCTTCTTCCGATTGCGCGTGTGCAATGGCCGCGGGCCGCCAAGACGGGCCGTCGGCATCGCATGAGCGGTTCGCACGAACGTGAGGTTCGTGGCAACGGCCCGATCACAGAGTTTTAACCCACGGATCTTACGGGCGCGCCCTCCGCGCTCCCGGAGTTCGTGCACCGTCGAGGACGACACGTCATGGCAAAGAGTCCGGCCGTAAAGGCCCAAACGAATTCCGCCCCCGCGCCCATCGTCAAAGAGAAGAGGACCGGCGCGACGGTGCACCCCGAGTACCACTTCATCAAGGTCGTGATGACCGACGGCACCGAGTACCGGACGCGCTCGACCTACGGCAAGGACGGCGACACCCTGAACCTCGATATCGATCCGCTGACGCACCCGGCCTGGACCGGCGGCGAGCAGAAGATGCTCGATCGCGGCGGCCGCGTCTCGCGCTTCACCTCGCGCTTCGGCAACCTCGTCGGCCGCAAGTAGTCGGACGCAAGTAGTCATCGAATGCCCGGCCTCGCGCCGGGCGCAAACGAAAAGGGCGGCACCGCGGTGCCGCCCTTTTTGCGTTCCGGCCCGAGCCGGTCAGGCCTGGAGGCCGGGGAAGGCCGAGCGCAGGCGGTTCTGCTGGGCCGCGACCGGGCTCTCGACTGCGACCGGCGTCGGGCGGTCGTCCGAGATCAGCCCGTCGAGGTGCAGGATGCGGGCATGCAGGCGGCGCGCGCGCAGGATCACGTTCTGGAGCCGGACCGGCAGCAGCGTGAAGCTTTCGGCCTTCGGCGCCTCGGTCGCGGCGAGCCGCACCCGGTTCTTCTCCTGCAGGGCCTGGCTCGCGGTGAGCTCGCCCTCGGAGACGGCCCGCTGGACCAGCAACCACGACGCGATCTGCATCAGCAGGGTCGTCAGGCGCATGCTCTCGGAGGCGTAGGACAAGGTCGCGTCCCGCGAGATCAGGCGCGACTCGTCGCGGCCTTCGCCATCGAGGTAGGCGGCCGTCTCCTCCACCAGGGCCATGCCGTCGTGGAACAGGGTCCGGAAGGCTTCCGAGGTGACGTAGGTGCGGCCGAAGTCGACCCAGTCCTGCTCGTCCCGGAACGTGACGTCGTACCCGTTCATCCTACCTCCTGCGTCGCTGCCGGAGCCGGTGCCGTCCCATCTCGGAACGCGTCCGGCGTCTCAGCGACCCGTGCCGCAATCCTAGCGCCGATCCGGGGAGCGCGCCGCGACAACCCAACGGTAACCTTAACGGCGCACCCCGGGCGCCGCCTCACGATTGCTGAGACCGAAGCGCTCGCGAACACGCCTACGAATGGCCACGGCGATAGATGTCGCCCGACATCAAGGCCGAAGCGCGACGCCGCATGCGACGAGGCCGACGCGCCCGACATGCGTTCCTACCGCGTGGACGCCGCCGTCGCGCGCGACGCCGCCCATCAGACTCCCGCGAACACGCCGTTCGCGCTGTGGCACGCTGTGGCGCGCTGTGGCGCGCAGGCCGCACGCGCTCGTGATGTGCGCGCTCGCACCGGCGCGCCACAATATAGCCCGGTCGCCATGGAGTCTTAACCGTACCCGGACACCCTGGGCCCAAGGGAACAGGCGGAACACCGCCGGTTCCACTTCGCCCATCCATGGACCAGAGCCACCACGATGCTCATTCAGGCTACCACCCGCGCCACCCTGAGCCTCGCGCTCCTCGGCACCGTCGCCCTCGCGGCCCCGGCCTCGGCGCGTGAGGCCGCCGGAGCCGGCTACGCCCAGGCCGAGTGGGCGCAGGACTACGCCTCGCCCGCCGCGATGCAGGTCCAGCGCTCCTCGACGCCGATCCTGTCGCCGCAGACGGTGGCCACCACCGAGCAGATGGTCGAGCGCTACAAGGAGATCGTCTCCCGCGGCGGCTGGAAGCCGGTGTCCGGCGCCGACCGCCTGCGTATCGGCGCCCGCGGCCCGGTCGTCGGGGCGGTGCGTCAGCGCCTGATCGTGACCGGCGACATCGACCCGGTGGCCGGCAATTCCGGCGTGTACGATTCCTACGTCGCCGCCGGCGTGAAGCGCTTCCAGGCCCGCCACGGCCTGAGCCAGACCGGCACGATGAGCATGGCGACGCAGCAGGCCATGAACGTGCCGGCCGACATCCGCCTGCGCCAGCTCGAGATCAACGCGGTGCGCCTGCGCTCCTATTCGGGCAACCTCGGCAACCGCTTCGTCATCACGAACATCCCGGCGGCGCTGGTTCAGACCGTCGAGAACGGCCAGGTCGTGACGCTGCACGCCGCCGGCGTCGGCAAGATCGACCGCCAGTCGCCGATCATGAACACCAAGGCGACGCAGATCAACTTCAACCCCTTCTGGACGGTCCCGGCTTCCATCGTGAAGAAGGACCTCATCCCCAAGATGCAGAAGGATCCGAACTACCTCACCGACAACAAGATCCGCATCTTCACCGGCGAGGCCGAGATCCAGCCGTCGCAGGTGAACTGGAACTCGGACGAGGGCACGCGCTACCGCTACCGCCAGGATTCGGGCGCCGACTTCAACTCGATGGGCATCGTGCGCATCAACATCCCGAACCCCTACGGCGTGTTCATGCACGACACGAACACCAAGGGCGTGTTCGGCGACGACTTCCGCTTCATCTCCTCGGGCTGCGTGCGCGTGCAGAACGTGCGCGAGTACATCACGTGGCTGCTGAAGGACACGCCCGGCTGGGGCCGCGAGCAGGTCGAGCAGGCGATCGAGAGCGGCAAGCGCGTCGACGCCACGCTGTCGTCGCCGGTGCCGGTCTACTGGACCTACATCACCGCGTGGGCGACGCCGGACGGCCTCGTTCAGTTCCGCGACGACATCTACAAGCGCGACGGCGTGAACGTGCCCTCGACGATCGGCGCGGCCACCCCGGTCGCCAGCGCCGAGACCGCGCCGCAGAGCTTCGAGCCCGGCGACGAGGAGAACTAGGCTCGGTACCATCGGCCCTTCGAGGTTCGCTGAAGCGGCCCGCATCCACCCGGATGCGGGCCGCTCTCGTTCTCACACGCCGCTTCCTCCACACGTGGACGCAGGGACAAATCTTCGGGACGTACAGCCATCGCGCGCGTCCGCATTCGCGCTCAAGTGAGACGACCGAGGCCCCGCGGCCGTCGAGCGAGAGAACGTCGGATGGAACGCACGGCATCGATCCCCGCCTGGGTCGCGCGACGCGGCTGGAGCCGGCGAAACCCGCACTGGGTGCGGGTGTGGCTCGACCGCAAGCCGAAGGCCGGCGGCTCCAAACCGAAACCGTCGGAGACGCAGGCCTCGACCGCGACGATCCTGCCGTTCTCGCGGGACAAGGACTGGGCTTGATCGACGGCGGGCCTCGCGCCACGCGCTGGCGGCACGGCGCGCGTGCGGCCGGGCGGGTGCCGGCCGGCGGCGCCGTCGATTAAGGTTCGCCGATCCCGGCGGCCCGAAGGTCCAAGACGATTTTCCGCGACGAAACGATGCCTGCCGGCCCGACGCCGCCAGCCGACCCGATGCCCGCAGCGAACGTGGCGCCCGGACGCGATCGGCGGCGCCTCGTCGGCATCGCGCTGATGTGCGGGACGCTGGCGTTCTTCGCCTGCCTCGACGCGTCGGCGAAGGTGCTGGCCCGGGCCGGCGTCGACCCGCTGCTTACCACCTTCATGCGCTACTTCGTGAGCGTGGCGCTGATCTCGGTGTTTCTGAACCCGGTGACGACGCCCACGGTGATGCGCAGCCGCCGCCTCGGCCTGCAGGTGGTGCGCTCGCTGCTGCTGTTCGGCTCGACGGCGCTCAACTTCTTCGCGCTTCGCCACCTCCAGCTCGCCGAGACCCTATCGATCCAGTTCGCGGCGCCGCTCACCGTGGCTTTGCTCGCCGGCCCGCTGCTCGGCGAGTGGTCGTCCCGCGGACGCCTGGCTGTGATCGCCGTCGGCTTCCTCGGCGTACTGGTGATCGTGCGTCCCGGGGTCGGCACCGTGCATCCTGCGGTGCTGCTCAGCCTCGGCAACATGCTGTGCTACGCGCTATACATCCTGGCGACGCGCAAACTCGCGGCCCACGACTCGACTGCGACCACGATGGTCTATTCCGGTCTCGCGGGCCTCGGCGTGATGACGCCGCTGCTGCCCTGGATCTGGACCGAGCCGGCCTCGCTCACGGTGTGGGCGCTGCTCGTAGGGATCGGCCTGTTCGGCACGATCGGGCACTGGCTGCTGATTCTGGCCCATGCGAGGGCGCCGGCCAACGTGCTCGCGCCGTTCCTCTACACCCAGCTTCTGTGGTCGCTGACCCTCGGCTTCCTGCTGTTCGGCGACGTCCCGAACCGCTGGACCGTGCTGGGCGCGGCGATCATCGTCGGATCGGGCCTGTATCTCCTCGCCCACGACGCGATGGCGCAACGAAAAGGGCCGGCCACCCGAAGGTGACCGGCCCGTTCGCACGTCGCGCGCTCCGGGCTTAGCGGCCCATGCGCTCGCGGCGGTCCATCCGCTCCTCGCGGCGCTCCTCGCGGTCGCGGCGCGACGGATCGGGATCGACGCCGAGCACGCCGCCGACGGTCCCGGTCGCCGCGCCGAGGGCGCCGCCGACCACGCCGCCGACCGGACCGGCCGCGCGGTTGCCGTCCTCGACGCCGCGCTCGGCGCCGCGAACGGTGCCCTGGGCCTGGGCAGCAACCGACAGGGCCAGCGGCGAAAGGATGAGGGTCGTGGCGATGAGCAGTGTCTTCATGGTCTCGAATTCCTTGATCGGGTTGGGTTTCTGTCCCGGCCGCACACCGCGCAGGCCTTGGGCTCGTGAAGTGTCAACGGCCGAAACCGTGAAAGGTCGCATTTTCCTAAGCGAGGATCCGGGCCCGGCGTGAACCGGGGCCAGGCCCGGCGCCGTCGCGCTCGTTTCAGCGGCGGTGGCGGCGGTGATGCCGGACGGCGCGGCGCGAGCGCAGGTCGGTGCGGTAGGCGCGGCGGCCGGGATCGATCCCGAGCGCGCCGTTGACCGTTCCGACAGCCCCGCCGACAGCCCCGCCGACGATGCCGCCCACCGGGCCGCCGACGCGGTCGCCCTCGGCCGCGCCGCGGCGGACGCCGCCGACGAGGCCCTGTGCCTCGACGGGCGCGGCGACGGCGCAGGCGGTGAGGGCGAGCGTGGCGGCGATCAGGAGATGTTTCATGGCGTTACGTCCCATCCTGTTGTGCTCCGCGGCTCGGACCTGCGCCCGCCGGCGCGGACCGATCGCGTGGTCAGGCAACGAACCAGCCGCGATTTGGTGGCAGCATCCCGCAAGGCGTCCCGACGGCGTGGTGAATGCGCAGCCCCGTTCGGACCGCGCGCATCCGCTGGCCTCCGCTCGCGCCCGCTGCTAGAACGCGGCCATGCGCTGCGTCCACGCCCCACACGTCCGTCGAATTATGGGCCCGGCCGCCGCGTGAGGTCCGCGCCCGCGCGGCTGCGCGGAGGCCGGGATCGTCACGGGAGCCGCCGCTTCCATCGCCCCTCGCGCCGTGACATGCGCCGGCCTTCGCAAAGCCCGCACGCGCGCCGCCCGTTTCCAGGACGCCCGACCCCATGACCGACGAGACCCAAGCCGAAGCCCCGGCCGGCCGCGACTATTCCAAGACCCTCTACCTTCCGCAGACCGACTTCCCGATGCGGGCCGGCCTGCCGACGCGCGAGCCGCTGCTGCTGGAGCGCTGGAGCGCCACCGACCTCTACGGGCAGCTACGTGCCAACGCCGCCGGACGCCCGAAATTCGTGCTGCACGACGGGCCGCCCTACGCCAACGGCAACATCCACATCGGCACGGCGCTCAACAAGATCCTCAAGGACGTGATCGTCCGCTCCATGGGCGGACTCGGCTTCGACGCGAACTACGTGCCGGGCTGGGACTGCCACGGCCTGCCGATCGAGTGGAAGATCGAGGAGCAGTATCGCGCCAAGGGCCGCAACAAGGACGACGTGCCGGTCATCGAGTTCCGCCAGGAATGCCGGACCTTCGCCGGCCACTGGCTCGACGTGCAGCGAGCGGAGTTCAAGCGCCTCGGCGTCACCGGCGACTGGGACCATCCCTACGCCACCATGGCCTACCCGGCCGAAGCCGCCATCGCCGCCGAGCTCATCAAGTTCTCGACAAGCGGCCAGCTCTATCGCGGCTCCAAGCCGGTGATGTGGTCGGTGGTCGAGAAGACCGCGCTCGCCGAGGCCGAGGTCGAGTACGAGGACCACGTCAGCGACACCATCTTCGCCGCCTTCCCGATGCGCGCCGGCGCGGCAGCAGACCTCAGCGACGCCCGCGTCGTCATCTGGACGACGACGCCCTGGACCATGCCCGGCAACCGCGCCGTCGCCTACTCCAAACGTGTCGCCTACGGCCTCTACCGGGTGACAGAGGCCGCGGAGGACAACTGGGCCAAGGTCGGCCAGACCTACCTGCTGGCGGACGGCCTCGCCGCAGGCGTCTTCGAGTCTGCGCGCGTCGCGGCGCATGAGCGCCTGCGCGACGTGACCCCGGCCGAACTCGCCGACCTCACCCTGTCCCATCCGCTCGCCGGCCGCGGCTACGACTTCGCCGTGCCGATGCTCGACGGCGACCACGTCACCGACGAGGCCGGCACCGGCTTCGTCCACACCGCGCCGGGCCACGGCCGCGAGGATTTCGAGGTCTGGATGGCCAACGGCCGCGCGCTCGCCGAGCGCGGCATCGAGACCCGCATCCCCTACACCGTCGACGCCGACGGCGCGCTCACGAAGGACGCGCCCGGCTTCGAGGGACGGCGCGTCCTCACCGACAAGGGCGAGAAGGGCGACGCCAACAAGGCCGTGATGGCCGCTTTGCAGGAGGCCGGGACGCTGGTGGCGTCGGGGCGGCTCAAGCACAGCTACCCGCATTCCTGGCGCTCCAAGAAGCCGGTGATCTTCCGCAACACGCCGCAATGGTTCATCGCCATGGACAAGGCGGTGGACTCGCTCGGCGAACGCACCCTGCGCGAGGTCGCCCTGCAGGCGATCGAGGACACCCAGTGGGTGCCGCCCCAGGGCAAGAACCGCATCAACGGCATGGTCGGCAACCGGCCCGACTGGGTCGTGTCGCGCCAACGCGCCTGGGGCGTGCCGATCACGGTGTTCGTCAAGAAGGGCACCGGCGAGGTGCTGCGCGACGACCGCGTGAACGCCCGCATCGTCGCCGCCTTCGCGACTGAGGGCGCCGACGCCTGGTTCACCGACGCCGACGGCGCGCGCTTCCTCGCCCCCGACCACGACCCGGCAGCCTACGAGAAGGTCACCGACGTCCTCGACGTGTGGT
Organism: Methylobacterium sp. WL12; assembly: GCF_008039475.1. Classification (NCBI taxonomy): domain Bacteria; kingdom Pseudomonadati; phylum Pseudomonadota; class Alphaproteobacteria; order Hyphomicrobiales; family Methylobacteriaceae; genus Methylobacterium; species Methylobacterium sp. WL12. The sequence goes on from NZ_VRUW01000002.1 coordinate 139,699, forward strand.
TCGATTCCGGCTCGACGCACGCCTTCGTCCTCGACGACCCGGCGGCGTTCCCCGGCCTCGCCAACGTCGTGCGCCGCCGCGACGGCGGGCGGGACACGGTGATGTACCTCGAAGGGTCGGACCAGCACCGCGGCTGGTTCCAGTCGTCGCTGCTCGAATCCGCCGGCACGCGGGGCCGCGCGCCCTACGACACGGTGCTCACCCACGGCTTCGTCCTCGACGCCAAGGGGCTGAAGATGTCGAAGTCGAAGGGCAACGTCGTCGCGCCCCAGAGCATCATCAAGGATTCGGGGGCCGACATCCTGCGCCTGTGGGTCGCCGCCTCCGACTGCACCGACGACCTGCGCATCGGCCCGGAGATCATCAAGACCTTCGCCGAGACCTACCGCAAGCTGCGCAACTCGCTCCGCTGGATGCTCGGCTCGCTCGCTCACCGCGTGGCGGGCGACGACGTGCCGTTCGCAGAGATGCCGGAACTCGAGCGCTTCGTGCTCCACCGTCTGCTCGAGCTCGACGGCGAGATCCGCGAGGCCTACCGCACCTTCGACACCAAGCGCGTGGTCGCGCTGCTGAACGGCTTCATGACCGGCGACCTGTCGTCGTTCTACTTCGACGTGCGCAAGGACGCGCTGTATTGCGACCCGGCCTCCTCGGTCACCCGCCGGGCCGCGCTGCAGGTGATCGACGAGGCGTTCCGCCGGGTCGTGATCTGGCTCGCGCCCGTGCTCGCCTTCACCGCCGAGGAGGCCTGGCTCGACCGGTTCCCGTCGGAGGCCGGCTCGGTCCACCTGCAGACCCTGCCGGAGACGCCGGCCTCCTGGCGCGACGACGCCCTCGCCGCGCGTTGGCAGAAGATCCGGCGGGTTCGCCGGGTCGTGACCGGCGCTTTGGAGATCGAGCGCGCGGCCAAGCGCATCGGCGCGAGCCTGGAGGCGGCGCCCACCGTCTCGATCGCCGACCCGGACTTGCTGACGGCCCTCGACGGCGTCGACTTCGCCGACGTCTGCATCACCTCCGCGATCCGGATCGAGGCCGGGGAGGGCCCCGCCGACGCGTTCCGCCTCGACGACGTCAAGGGCGTCGCCGTGGTCCCGGTGCGCGCCGAGGGTCGCAAGTGCGCCCGCTCCTGGCGCGTCACGCCGGAGGTCGGCAGCGACCCGGACTACCCGGACGTCACACCCCGCGACGCCCTGGCGCTTCGGGAATGGGATGCGGCCCATCCGGCAGCGAGCGCGGCGTGAGCGGGACGCGACCGCTTCGTTCCTCTTCCCTCCGTCGGGGAAGGGGAGAGGCTGCGGCGGGAGGCGCACGATGAAGCCCGTTCATCTCGGCCTCTTCGCCCTCGTCGCGACCCTGGTCCTCGACCAGCTCTCGAAGCTGTCGCTCTACTTCGGCACCGATCTGGTGCTGACCCAGCCCTGGCGCCTCGGGCCCTATGCCGAGTTCGTCGTCGTTTGGAACAGGGGTGTCTCCTACGGCCTGTTCCAGCAGGAGCGCGGCGTCGGCCGGTGGTTGCTGGTGGCGTTGTCGCTCGCCGCCGCCGTGGGCTTGAGCGTGTGGATGACCCGTACGGGGTCGCGCCTGCTGGCGACGGCGCTCGGCCTGATCGCCGGCGGCGCGCTTGGCAACGCGGTCGACCGGGCCGCCTACGGCGCGGTGTTCGATTTCGTGCACCTGCATGCCGGCGCGTGGTCCTGGTACGTGTTCAACGTCGCCGACGCGGCGATCGTCGCGGGCGTCGTCGGGTTGATCCTCGACAGCGTGCTGCCGGAACGGCGCGACGGCCTGTCCAGCGAGTCCCCGCCGGCGTGACCGGGGCGGTGACGGCGGTGGATGCAGGTCGCTTATGGCTGGCCCCGAGCGGTCAAGGCGCCATACGATCGCCGGAAACCGGCTTCAGACCCGAAGCGCCGGATCAGGCCGTCATCCGTGCGGCCGCTTCGATGAACCCCGGAACGGGGATCGGGCGTCGGTGGGCAAGTTGCGGGGCATCATGATCGGGTACCGGGAGCTCATTCTCATGGCGGCGGCGATCGTCCTGCCGTCCGCGGTCCAGGCGCAGGAGCGGGGCGAGCTGCTGCGCAACACGCTGAGCGGCATCGGCCTCCTCGAGAAGCCGCAGGCGCCGATCGAATATCGCGAGCGCGCACCCCTGGTGATGCCGCCCCGCCTCGACGGAAAGGCCCTGCCGGCACCGCGCGCCGGCGCATCCTCGTCGCAATGGCCGAAGGAGCCCGAGGTGGTCGAGCGCGAGCGCGCCGCCGCCGAGCGCCGCGTGCCGAAGGGCAACCAGGCGCAGGGGCGCTACGAGGACAACAACGCGACGCTCTCGGTCGACGAGATGCGTTCCGGCCGCCGCGCCGACGCCAACGTGACCCGCGAGATCGAGCGCAAGCCCGGAGACAACACCCGGGAGGATTCCTGGGTCAACCCGCTCGACCTGATCCGCGGGATCGGCAACGAGAAGACCGAGCCGTCGGCGGTCGAGCCATCGCGCGACGTGCTCACCGATCCGCCCAAAGGCTACCGCCAGCCGCCCAAGAAGATCGTTCGCAACACCACCGACCCGATCAACAACGCCAGCCGCGAGCGCGAAGAATCCGATCCCGGCGCCTACCTGCGCGAGCAGCGTGCGCGCTGAGGCGCGGATGTGACACACGGTCGGTCGCCGTTCGGCACGGGACCGGCGCCGGCGCTTCCGGTACGGGAATTGCCGATCGAGACGATGCCGGCGCGCTGCCCCGCATCGAACCAGAAACGGACGGTCCCTTAAGGGCCGCACGAGGGAAGACGGTATGCATCTGTTCAGGAAGGCGACGCCCACCCTGTTCCCGGCCGGCGGCCGCTTCGCCAGCGCGGGGCGCGTCGAGGCGGCGCCGTTCGGGCGCTCCGAGGCCGGTGGGCCGGAGGTGTCGTCCTTCACCCTCGACAACGGGCTCGACGTGGTGGTGGTGCCGGATCACCGCGCGCCCGTCGTGACTCACATGATCTGGTACCGCAACGGTTCGGCCGACGACCCGCTCGGCCGGTCCGGCATCGCCCACTTCCTCGAGCACCTGATGTTCAAGGGCACCGAGAAGCACCCGGTCGGCGCCTTCTCGAAGGCCGTCTCCGGTCTCGGCGGGCAGGAGAACGCCTTCACCTCCTACGACTACACCGCCTACTTCCAGCGCGTCGCCCGCGACAACCTCGACACCATGATGGCGTTCGAGGCCGACCGCATGACCGGCCTCGTCCTCGACGACGCGGTGGTCGCGCCCGAGCGCGACGTGGTGCTGGAGGAGCGCCGCATGCGGGTCGAGACCGATCCCTCCGCCCAGCTCTCCGAGGCGATGGCGGCCTCGCTCTTCGTGCACCACCCCTACGGCATCCCGATCATCGGCTGGATGCACGAGATCGAGGAGCTGAACCGCAACCACGCCCTCGACTACTACAAGCGCTTCTACACGCCCGAGAATGCGATCCTCGTGGTCGCCGGCGACGTGACGCCCGACGAGGTCCGGCGCCTGGCCGAGGCGACCTACGGGCGCGTCGCACCGCAGGGCGCCCGCCCGGTGCGGGTCCGCCCGCGGGAGCCCGAGCCGAAGGCGCTGCGCCGTCTCGCGGTGGCCGACCCGAAGGTCGAGCAGCCGACCTTGCAGCGTCTCTACCTCACGCCGTCCTGCATCACCGCCCGCGACGGAGGCTGTCACGACCTCGAACTGCTCGCCGAAGTGCTCGGCGGCGGCTCGACCTCCTACCTCTACCGAAAGCTCGTCATGGAGAGCGGCCTCGCGGTGAACGCGGGCGCCTGGTACATGGGCTCGGCGATCGACGACACCCGCTTCTCGGTCTACGCGATCCCAGCCGAGGGCGTCAGCCTGGAGAAGCTCGAGGCCGAGGTCGACCGCGTGCTCCGGCGCGCACCTTCCGAGGCGCTGAACGCCGAGGCGATCGAGCGGGCCAAGACCCGGCTGGTCGCCGAGACGGTTTACTCCTCCGATAGCCAGTCGTCGCTCGCGCGCATCTACGGCTCGGCGCTCGCCATCGGCGAGACCATCGAGGAGGTGCGCCGCTGGCCCGCCGACATCGAGGGCGTGACCCGCGAGCGTCTGGCGACGGCGAGCGAGCGCTGGCTGACGCCGTCCCGCTCGGTCACCGGCTACCTCGTCAAGGCGAGCGACCCGGACGCGCCCATGGTGATCGCCGCGGAATAGCGCCTTCGGCCTGCGGCGCCCGGCGCCGCACCCAGAGGCCGCATCCAAGAGAACGAGAACAACGAGGTCGTCCATGAACTTCGCCGACACCGACCTGGCCGAGACGCCGGTCCGCACCAAGGCGAGCCCGGCCAAGGCGCTACCGATCCAGACCGCCGCCGGGATCGAGGCGTGGCACGTCGAATCGCCGGTGGTGCCGATGATCGCGCTCGCCTTCACCTTCGAGGGCGGGGCGGCGCAGGACCCGGAGGGCAAGTCGGGCTGCGCCCAGATGTTGGCGCGCCTCCTCGACGAGGGTGCCGGCGACCTCGGCTCCGACGCCTTCCAGGAACGGCTCGCGGCACGCGCGATCGAGCTCTCGTTCCATGCCGGCCCCGACGCGATCGGCGGCTCGTTGAAGATGCTCGTCAAGCACGCCGACGAGGCGATCGACCTCCTGGCCCTGGCGCTCGCCAAGCCCCGCTTCGACGCCGACGCGATCGAGCGGGTCCGCGGCCAGGTGATCGCCGGCCTGCGCTACCAGCAGAACGACCCGGGCGTGATGGCCTCGCGCCGCTTCTTCGCCGAGGCCTTCGCCGGGCACGCCTACGGCCGGCCCTCGTCGGGCACGATCGAGGCGGTGTCGGCGATCACCCGCGACGACCTCGTGGCGATGCACGCCCAGCTCCTCGGCCGCGGCGCGGTGAAGATCGCCGCCGTCGGCGCGATCGGCGCCGAGCAGCTCGCCAAGAGCCTCGACCGCGCCTTCGGGGCGCTGCCGGAGGCCGGCGGCCTGCGCGCGATCGAGCGGACCACGGTGGGCGACCTCGGCAAGCGCGTGGTCGTCGACCTCGATGTGCCGCAATCGGTGATCCGCTTCGGCATGGCCGGCGTCGCCTGGCGCGACCCCGACTTCATCCCAGCCTACGTTCTCAACCACATCCTGGGCGGCGGCGCCTTCACCTCGCGGCTGTTCCAGGAAGTGCGCGAGAAGCGCGGCCTCGCCTACTCGGTCGGGACCTCGCTGGTCAGCCACCGCTCGGCGGCGATGACCTGGGGCTACACCGCGACCAAGAACGAGCGCGTGGGCGAAGCGGTGTCGGTCATCAGCGACGAGATCAACCGCCTGATCGCCGACGGACCGGACGACGAGGAGCTGCAGAAGGCCAAGGACTACCTCACCGGCTCCTACGCGCTGGGCTTCGACACCTCGACCAAGATCGCCCACCAGCTGGTGCAGATCGCGTTCGAAGGCCTCGGCATGGACTACATCGAGCGCCGCAACGCGCTGGTCTCGTCGGTCACGCAGGAGGACATCCGCCGGGCCGGCGCGCGGACCTTCGCCGACGGCCGGATGCTGGTCGTCGCCGCCGGGCGGCCGATCGGCCTCTAGAATCGACCCCATGATCCCTGGATCATGGGGAACGTCCCATCCTTTTGTCGGGCCGCTTTTTTCGCCGAACCGGCAACCCCTACGACGGAAAACGCCCTCGCCGATGCAGCTCACCGGGATCCACCACCTGACCGCGATCACCGCGCGGGCTGCGGACAACCACGCCTTCTACACCCGCGTGCTCGGGCTGCGGCTGGTGAAGAAGACGGTGAACCAGGACGACGTCTCGGCCTACCACCTGTTCTACGCCGACGGGTTGGCCTCGCCCGGCACCGACGTCACCTTCTTCGACTGGCCGGCGCCACCTGAGCGGCGCGGGACGAACAGCATCACCCGCACGCACCTGCGCGTGGCGGGGCCGGCGGCGATCGAGGCTTGGCGCGAGCGCTTGGCGCGGGAGCGCGTGACCCATTCCGCGCCGGTGGAGCGCGACGGTCGCCTGACCCTCGACTTCGAGGATTCGGAAGGCCAGCGCCTGAGCCTCGTCGACGACGGCGGCGCGGGCGACGCGCATCCGTGGGCCGGCAGCCCGGTGGCGCCCGATCATCAGATCCGCGGCCTCGGACCGATCCGGCTGTCGGTGGCGCAGCCGGAGCCAACCGGCCGCGTCCTCGTCGACGTGCTGGGCATGGTGCACGCCCGCAGCTTCGAGACGCCGGAAGGTTCCGTCCACGTCTTCACCATGGGGGAGGGCGGCCCGGCGGCAGAGGTGCAGCTTCTGGGCGACGCCTCCGCCCCTGCGCGGCAGGGAGCAGGCGCCGTCCACCATGTCGCCTTCCGTATCCCCGATGCGGATTACGCAGCCTGGGCCGACCGCCTGAACACGCGCCGGATGCCGTCGAGCGGCCCGGTCGACCGCTTCTACTTCCGAAGCCTGTACTTCCGCGAGCCGAACGGCATCCTGTTCGAGATCGCCACCGACGGTCCAGGCTTCACCGCAGACGAACCGCTCGACCGGCTCGGGCAGGGCTTGGCGCTGCCGCCGTTCCTCGAGCCGCGCCGGGCCGAGATCGAGGCCGGGTTGAAGCCGCTCTAGGCCGTATCGCCGCGGGTATTAAGAGCGATTCCAATCAGTTGCGGTTGCATGGCTGTGTGTCGTCGGCGCGTCTTGACCTGCGTTCCGCACCTGCGAAAAGACCGCCAACCCCATCGGGATTCGGGACACCTCAGTCGATGAGCAAGTTCTACGAGGAGCGCGTTCTGTCGGTCCACCACTGGACCGACACGCTCTTCTCCTTCCGCACGACGCGCGATCCGGCCTTCCGCTTCCGGAACGGCGAGTTCACGATGATCGGCATCGAGGTCGAGGGGCGACCGCTCCTGCGCGCCTACAGCGTCGTCTCGGCCAACTACGAGGAGGAGCTGGAGTTCTTCTCGATCAAGGTCGAGGCCGGCCCGCTCACCTCGAAGCTGCAGCACCTCAAGGTCGGCGACCCGATCATCGTCGGCAAGAAGCCCACCGGCACGCTGGTGCTCGACAACCTGCTGCCGGGCAAGAACCTCTACCTCCTCGGCACCGGCACCGGGCTCGCGCCCTTCCTGTCGATCATCAAGGACCCGGAGACCTACGAGCGCTTCGAGAAGGTCGTCCTCGTCCACGGCTGCCGGCAGGTTCAGGAACTCGCCTACGGCGAGACCATCACCGAAAGCCTGCCGAAGCACGAGTTCCTCGGCGAGATGATCAGCGCACAGCTGATCTACTACCCGACCGTGACCCGCGAGCCGTTCCGCAACCGAGGCCGGATCACCGACCTGATGACCTCGTGCAAGCTGTTCGAGGATATCGACCTGCCGAACATGTCCGTCGAGAACGACCGCTTCATGCTGTGCGGCAGCCCCGACATGATCCGCGACACCCGCGAGCTGCTGACCAACGGCGGCTACGAAGAGGGCAACCACGGCGAAGCCGGCCATTACGTGATCGAGAAGGCCTTCGTCGAGAAATAGGTTTTCCCGACTTCCGAGCCTTGAGACGTACCCTCGAGCGCACGTGCTGAAGAAGTGTGGCCCCCTTTCCCGAACGGGAGAGGGGGCCGCGTCGTTTCTACGCCGGACCACCGACCAACCCGCGCACCTCCTGCGCAAGGTCCGACAGGCTCATCGAGCCCTTGCTGATCACACGGTCGGCCTGCCCCGCGAGGCGGCGACGATCCTCCGCGGTGATGTCCTTGGCGGTGAGCACCACCACGGGGATGTCGCGCCACTCCGCGCGGGTGCGCAGCGCCCGGAGGAAGCCGAAGCCGTCCATCTCCGGCATCATCAGGTCGAGAAGCACGAGAGCTGGCTTCTCCCGCGCCACCGCCTCCAGCGCGAGCTTGCCGTGCTCGGCCGAGCAGACCGGGAAACCCTCGCGCTCCAGGAAGGTCGTCACCCGCTCGCGGGCGTCGGGGTCGTCCTCGACCACGAGGATCGGCCCCTCGGCGTTGCCGGGACGGAACCGGTCGGTGACGGCCTTGAGGTGCCCCCACTCGATCGGCTTGTGCAGATAGTCGGTGGCGCCGAGGGAGAAGGCGAGGTTCTGCTCGTCGAGCACCGTCACCATGACGATCGGCGTCGCACCCAGCTCCGGGTCGGCTCGGAGCGCGCGCAGCACCGACCAGCCGTCCATCCGCGGCATGGTCACGTCCAGGAGGATCGCGCGCGGGCGTAGCGCCCGCGCCCGCTCCAGCCCCTGGCGTCCGTCCTCGGCGGTGGAGACGGCGAATCCCTCCTTCTCGAGGAAGCGGGCGAGCAGGTCGCGCGTCGCCGGGTCGTCGTCGATGACGAGGATACGGTTTCCGACCGCCCCGTCCTCGCCCTGCGCGGGGGCGGCATCGGGGCCGGCGAACTGCGCCGGCAGCGTCAGGGTGAAGGTGCTGCCCGCGCCTTCGACGCTCGCGACCTCGACGGTGCCGCCCAGAAGTCCGGCGAAGGCGCGGGTGATCGAGAGCCCGAGCCCGGTTCCGCCGAAGCGCCGGGTGGTGGAGGCGTCGGCCTGGGTGAAGCGCTCGAACAGCCGGCCGACCTGCTCTTCGTTCATGCCGATGCCGGTGTCGCTCACCGCGAAGCGCAGGACCGCGTCGGCGTCGCGCGTGACGGTGAGGCCGACGCGGCCGTTCTCGGTGAACTTCGCCGCGTTGCTCAGAAGGTTGATCAGGCACTGGCGCAGCTTGGTCACGTCGGTATGCGCCGTGCCGACGTCGTCGGCGATCGTCAGGTCGAGGGCGTTGCCCTTCTTGGCGACCAAACCCTCGACGGTGGCGGCGACCTCGGCCACCACGTCGGCGACGGAGAAGTCCTCGGCGTAGATCTCGACCCGCTCGGCCTCGATCTTCGACAGATCGAGCACGTCGTTGATCAGCCCGAGGAGGTGGCGGGCGTTGGACTCGATCTTCTTCATGTCGGCGATCAGCGCCGGCTCGCCGAGGTCTTCCAGCTCCTCCTGCAGCATCTCGGAATAGCCGATCACCGCCGAGAGCGGGGTGCGCAGCTCGTGGCTCATGTTGGCCAGGAACTGGCTCTTGGCGCGGTTGGCGTCTTCGGCGGCCTGACGCGCCGCCTCGACCGCGGCTTCGGCCGCCTTGCGCTCGCTGATGTCGGTGTGGGTGCCGACCCATTCGCGCAGGCTGCCGTCCTCGGCGAGGATCGGCACGGCGCGTACCGCCATGTGCCGGAATTCGCCGTCGGCCCGGCGCAGGCGGTGCTCGGTCTCGTAGGGTTGCAGCGTCGAGACTGCCGCCTGCCAGGCCTTTGCGGTGTGCGCGCGGTCCTCGACGTGGATCACGTCGAGGAAGCCCTCGCCGGCATAGGCCGCGTCGTCCTGGCCGGTGAAGCGCGTCCAAGACGCCTGGCGCGGATGCAGGCTGCCCTCCGCGGTCGCAGTCCAGACGATCGACGCGCTCGCCTCGATGAGAGAGCGGAAGCGCTCCTCGCTGCGGCGCATGCGCTCCTCGACGATCCAGCGCAGGGTCTCGTCGAGGACGACGATGCCGACGCCCTCGATCGCCGGCTCTCGGTCCGACGAGGTGCCGCGCAACGGGTAGAAGCTCATCGAGAACCGGCGCACGCCGCCGGGGGCCGAAGGCGTCGGCACCGCCACGGGAACGTCCGGCGTCACCAGCCCCTCGTTGAGGGCGGCGGCGAGCTTCGGGCCGAGGGCGTCCGCGAGGTTGGGCAGCATCGCCCAGATCGGCGCGCCGAGGTCGGCGCCGAAGCCGCGCTCGCTCATCACCGCGAGCGCCCGGTTCATGTGGCGGATCTTGAGGTCGCGGTCGAGGAAGCCGAGGCCGACCGGGGCGTTCGCGAGGACGCCGTCGAGGAGCCCGGACATCCGCATCGCCTCGCGCCGGCGAACGAGTGCGAGGCGAGCGAGGAGGACGATCGCGACGACGGCACAGATCGCCGCCAGCACCGACAGCAGCAGGGAGCGGGCGACGTCCCGGCTGCGGTCGGCCTCCAGCCGTTCCGCGGTCGCCGCCTGCAGCCCTGCGGTCTCGGAGCGGATCGCATCCATCAGCTGCTTGCCGACGCCGGTTCGGACGATCTCCGTCGCCGCGTCGAAGCTCACGTCCCGGCGGGCGGCGACGACGCGGGCCGCGAAGTCGCGCTTGTCCGCGATCAGGGCGGCGAGCGAGGCGCCGCCCTGGCGCACGGGCGCCTGCGCCACGCGGCCGAGCGCCGTCAGGCCGGTATCGATCGCACCGAGCGCCTTCTGGTAGGGCTCGAGGTACATGTCGCCGCCGACGAGGACGTAGCCGCGCTCGCCGGTCTCGAGGTCCTTCACCGCCGAGAGCAGACGCTCGAGCTGCGAGATCCGCGCGGTCCCGGCCGCGACCGCCGCGCGGCTCGCCTCGCCGCCGACGTAGTTCCAGGCGCCGGCGACGAGGGCGACGAGCAGCAACCCGAAGGCGACCGGCGAGCCGAGCAGGCCCGCGAAAGGCCGCGCGCTGCGCCAGTTGGCCCGGCGCAGGAACGAGATCGACCGGGGATTGATCACGCGACGGCCATCCCGATCCGGGTCCGCGTCGCAGCACCACCCGCCGCGGGCGGATGTTTCGGATGGGTGATCATGTCGGGCGCCCCGGATCGGCCCGGCGACGTGCCGGGGCGATCCGCGCAGACATAACCGGGCGCGCGCGGTTGTCGAAGCTTTACCCGTCGGCGCGGCAGGCGCCGCGAAGCCGCATCAGGTCTCGACGAGGCCGGTCGTCGAGCCGGAAGCCTCGGAATCGGCCCGGCCGTGCGGCAGGGCGAGGTATTCCACCGAGCGCATCTCGATCAGTCGGGACACCGTCCGATCGAACTCGAAGGCCTCGCGGCCTTGCCGCACCGAGTAGAGCGCCTGCGCCTCGGCGGCGGCCGAGGCGACGAGCTTCACGTGGCGGTCGTACAGGGTGTCGATCAGGGTGATGAAGCGCTTGCACTCGTTGCGGTTCTGCTCGCCCATCACCGGAATCTCTTCGACGATCACCGTGTGGAAGGCGCGGGCGATCGCCATGTAGTCGGAGGCGCCGAGGGGCTGGGCGCAGAGGTCGTCGAAGCTGAATCGGGCGACGCCCGCAGCCTCCTGCGGCACCGGCACCTGACGGCCGTGCACGGTGAGCGTCGCAGACCGGCCCTTGGCCTTGCCGGTCAGGCCGCGGAAGGCGGCATCGAGCGCCGAGCGCGCGGCCGCGTCGGCGGGCACGTGGTAGACCGGCGCGCCGCCGAGTTTCTCGAGGCGGAAGTCGGTGCGCGAATCCAGGCGCAACACCTCGACCCGCTCCTTCAGCTCCTCGACGAAGGGCAGGAACAGGGCCCGGTTGAGGCCGCCCTCGTAGAGCCGGTCCGGCTCCACGTTCGAGGTCGCCACCACCGTCACGCCGCGCTTGAACAGCGCTCCGAATAGCCGGCCGAGGATCATCGCATCGGCGATGTCGGTGACGGTGAACTCGTCGAAGCACAGCAGCGTCGCCTCGTCGGCCAACGCGTCGGCGACCGGGCCGATCGGGTCGTCACCCTTGACCTCGCCGCGCTTCAGCGCCTGGCGGTAGGCGTGGATACGCTCGTGCGCGTCGGCGAGGAAGCCGTGGAAGTGGACGCGGCGCTTCGGGCCGGGGGCGGCCTCGTGGAACAGGTCCATCAGCATGGTCTTGCCACGCCCGACCGAGCCCCAGATGTACAGCCCCTTCGTCGGCCCGACGGTGTCCTTGCGCGAGAACAGCCAGCCGAGGGCGCTGCCCTTCTTGGCGCGTCGGCGCCGCTCCAGGTCGAGGGCGAGCCGGTCGAGGGCGCGCACCAGCCGCGCCTGCGCCGGGTCGCGCTCGATCGCACCCGACGCGATCAGCGCCTCGTAGCGATCGTGGACGGGCCCGGGGGAGAGCGCGCCGCTGCGCGCGTCTGCGGAGGGCGCCTGGCTCGGCAAGGTTGGGCTCACGACATCCGGCTCACGACCACGGGATCCTGCTCGGCCTCGGCCCTGTTGCGGCGCGAAGGACGGATCACCCGTCTGCAGCGCGCGCACAGGGCGATCAACCCGCCGCCCAGCACGATACGAGGAAACGGGTTCCATCCGCCCAGCGCATGTCAGCCCACGCCGCAAACCGCAAGGACGAATTGTTGCATTGCACAATCGGCTTGGCGGTGCGAGACCGGCGCTACCTTCGAGGGAGGGCACGCCCGGATGCGCGCAGACGTCAGCGCCGCGCAATCGGAGACTGGAACCATGGCACTGCCCGAGCCGAAGCCGGCGGGACACACGATCCGCCGCCTACGTGCGAGCGACCGCGCCGAAATCCTCGCCTACTTCCTGCGCCTCGATCCGGAGACCCGTGCGAACCGCTTCATGGGCGCCGTCGGCGAGGCCGGAATCCACGCCTACGCCGAGCGCGCCGTGACGGCGGAGGGCCTGATCTTCGGCGCGTTCGTCTCCGGCGTCCTGCGCGGCGTCGCCGAGTTGCGCCCGTCGCGCGCCGGCGCGACGGCGTTCGACTTCGGCGCCGAGGCGGAGGCGGCCTTCGCCGTCGAGCGCGCGTATCGCCGCCGCGGCCTCGGCGGCGCCCTGTTCGCGCGGATCACGGAAGCCGCCCGCAACCGAAGAGTCGGCGACCTGCACGTGCGGTGCCTTGCCCGGAACGGGCCGATGCGCCGTCTCGCGCTGCGCCACGGCGCCGACCTGCAGGCCAGCGGCATGGAGGCCGAGGCGGCCCTGCATCTCGAACGGCCGACGCCGTTCTCGCTCTGGCACGAGGGCATCGCCGAGGCCTTCGACCTGACGATCGCCGCCCTGCGGCCGGCGTGAGACGGCCGTTCAGCCGATCGGGTCGGCCACCATCGCGAAGGTGAGGAGATCGACGGAGGCCGCCCCGCCGCGCAGCAGCGCGCGGGCGGCGGCGTTCGCTGTCGCGCCCGTGGTGGTGACGTCGTCGACGAGGAGGACGCGTCGGCCCTGAAGGGCGGCCCGGTGCACCGGCGGCACGCGGAAGGCGCCCTGGAGGTTCTCGGCGCGCCCGGCGCGGCTCAGGCCCACCTGCGAGCGCGTCGCCTTCACCCGCGCGAGCACCTGCGGCAGGAACGGCACCCGCCCGGCGCGGGCGAGGGGGCGGGCGAGCAAAGCCGCCTGGTTGAACCGCCGTCGCCACAGCCGCCAGCGATGCAACGGCACCGGCACGACGCAATCGGCCTCCGCGATCAGGGCGGCGCCGGAGGCGGCCATCATCGCCGCCATCGCCTTGGCGAGGTCGAGGCGGTCCTCGTATTTCAGGCGGTGCACGAGCCCGCGAGCGGTGTCGTCGTAGAGCGCCACCGCTCGCGCCCGCTCGAAGACCGGCGGATCGCTGATCGCGCGCGGCGACAGCAGCGGGCCGATCCCGAGGTCGAGGGCGAACGGCGTCCCGTAGCGCGGGCAGCACGGCTCCTCGATGAAGCGCAGGCCGGACCAGCAGGCGGGACAGAGCGCGCCGGGATCGGCCGTGGCTGCGCCGCATCCCGCGCAAGAGGGCGGGTAGACGAGGCCGACGAGCGCCCGCGCGGCGCGGCCGAAAATGGCGGAAGGCCGCGCACCTTTCGATGCACGGCCTTCCTCGCTGTCGATATTTTCAGGCGCAGGCACGACCCACGCCCTGACGCAGCGCGCAGCCGGCTCAGCGCGTCGCGGGCGGGGTCTGGTCGTTGCGGCGGGCCTCGGCGTTGGCGCGGTGGCGACCGATCGCGCAGCCTGCGGCGGCGCCAACCAGTCCGTGGTGCCCGGCATAGTGGCCGGCGATCCCGCCGACGATGGCGCCCTTGATGCAGCCCTTGGCCTCGGCGGTCGAGCCGAAGGCGACGATCGTGAGGGCCAGGGCGGCCCCGGACAGAAAGCGGATCATGGGATGCGACTCCGATATGCGGCTCAGCAGCCGATGGAACTGACCAAGAACGGCGATCGTCCAGACCCGTTCCACCCTCGCAAAACTGTGATGGTCGGCCGACCACCTTCGCCGAGCGCCGCCGCAGCTGGCAACCGGACGGGTCGAGCGCCATGTGTGGCTGTGCATGACAGCGCCTTCGCATCTGTTCGACACCGGGCTCGCCCGCCGCCGCCTCGCCCGCGCGCGACGCACGGGCTTCGCCGACTTCCTCGTCGCCCGCATGGCGGCGGACCTCGACGACCGCCTCGGCGCGGTGCTGCGAACCTTCACCACCTGCCTCGACCTCGCGACGCCGACGACCACGGCGGCACGCGTGCTCGCCGCCCGCTATCCCGACGCGGCGGTGCTGCGGCTCACGCCGCTCGCCGAGGCAGCAGAGCCTGGCGTCGCGCAGGCGGTCGCCGACCTGGAGGCGCTTCCGGCCGCCCCTGGCCACTTCGATTGCGCCGTCTCGTTGCTGGCGCTCCAGGGCGTGAACGACCTGCCCGGCACGCTGGTGCAGCTCCGCCGCGCCCTGCAACCGGACGGGCTGTTCCTTGGATGCTTGTTCGGGGGCGCCTCGCTGAACGAGCTGCGTGCGAGCTTCGCCCAGGCCGAGAGCGAGGTCGAAGGCGGCATCAGCCCGCGGGTCGCACCGTTCGCCGAGGTGCGCGAGGCCGGCGCGTTGCTGCAGCGGGCGGGCTTCGCCCTGCCGGTCGCCGACACCGAGACCGTGACGGTGCGCTACGCCGACCCGTTCGCGCTGATGCGCGACCTGCGCGCCATGGGCCTCACCAACACGCTGGTCGAGCGCCGCCGCACGCCCCTGCGGCGCGCCACGCTGATCCGCATGGCCGAGATCTATGCCTCCCGCTTCGCCGACGCGGACGGCCGGCTTCGCGCGACTTTCGAGGTGCTTTGGCTGACCGGATGGGCACCGCATGCGAGCCAGCAGGTGCCGCTGAAGCCGGGAAGCGCGAAGGCCCGGCTCGCCGACGCGCTCGGCACCATCGAGCTGAACCCCAACGAGAGGATTCCACGATGAGACAGCCCGGCCCCGACCATCCAATCACCGTCACGCCGCATCCGGGTCGCATCCGGGTGATGCTGAACGGCGTCGCCGTCGCCGACAGCCGCAACGCGCTGTCGTTGAAGGAGGCGTCGTATCCGCCGGTGCTCTACGTCCCGCGCGCCGACGTCGACCTCTCGCACTTCACGCTTTCGGCGCGGACGAGCCATTGCCCGTACAAGGGCGACGCCAGCTACTTCAGCATCAAGGTGGGCGACGCGTCGCGGCCGGACGCGGTGTGGAGCTACGAGGCGCCGTTCCCGGCCGTGGCCGAGATCGCCGGGCATGTGGCTTTCTACCCCGACCGGGTCGACGGCATCGAAACCACTTAATCCTGGACCAGCGGCCAGAACCCGTACTTGCGCCCGTGCGCCGCGCGTAGGCCCGCGCGATACGCTTCCGGCGCCGGCTCGATCGCGCCGGCAAGAAGCCGCGGCGCCATCGCGTCCAGGGCCTTGAGGTAGCGCGCCGCATGCGGGTAGGCGCTGCTCCGACCCTCGCCGAGGATGTCGTCGATCATCCGGCGCAACAGGATTGCGGCCGCCGCAGGATGGGCGGGCTCCAGCGCGTCCGCCGCCAGTTCCAGCAAGCGGTAGGCGGCGCCGCGCCACTCCAAAGCGCGAGCGAGGACGAGGCGCGCGGCGCGGTCGAGGCTCGGCCACGCCACGAGGAAAGCGAGCGCGCGGTGGGCGTCGTCGTGCCGGCTCACGTGTTCGAGGGCACGCTCCCAAACTTCTTCGTCCTCGAAGTCGGGCAGCTTCGCGAGGTGCGCCCGCAGCATGTCGGCGTCGAGCAGGGTCTCGAACCCGCGCCAGCGCAGCGCCTGGGCTTCCTCCCGTCGATCGAGTGCATCGAGGATGCGGATTTCCAGGGCGATCCGCTCCCGCGCTCGGCCGTCGATCGCCGCGTCGCCGACGGCGAGCGACGCGCGGGTGACGACGCGGCCCCGTGAGGATGCCGGGCGCCGAATCCAGTCCAGCGCCTCCGCGGCGCGGCCGGCGTCGAGCAGACGCCGGGCGATTTCGATGACGTCCGGCCGGCCGGGCATGATCGCCTGCTCGAGCGCGACGTAGGCGTCTACGTCTCCGCGGCTGTCGGCGATGTCCTGGCGAATGCGCAGGAGGTTCCCGTGGGTCAGACCGGCGCGGATCGCAGGCGTCCCGCTCGTGCCGTCGGCAGGCTTGGCCCCGGCGCAGACGGCTTCGGCAAGCGCGTCGTCGAGGGATCGCAGCGCGGTGGCGGGCAGGCGCGGGACGAGATCGCGGATCAGTAGGCCGAACGGTCCGTAGGGGTCGGCGACGACGCGCGGGATCAATGTCAAGGCGAATAAGCCAGCGGCGTCCGGATCGAGGTCCGCCGCAATGGCGACGACCGCCTCGGAGGCGCGCTCGTAGATGGCCTGGATCGCGCCCGAGCCGTCATCGACCCGGTTCAGCACCGCGTCGGCCCCACCGAGGAAGCGCACCAGACGTTCCAGGGCGGCCGCGCGGTTGAGGGTCGCCAGCTCCGTGAGGATCACGGTGACCGTCGCACCGAGGTCGGTTGTGAAGGCTCGGCGCTTCTGCCAATCGATGAAGCCGCGGGCGCCTTCAAGGGCGGTGAGCCGGCGATCCACGATCGCGGCGACGGCCTCCGGGCCCTGCAGGGAGGCAAGGGCCGCGCTCACGAGCTTTTTGAACGCGGCGTTATGCGCCGCCTCGCCGAGGATCAGGCCGATCAGGCGATCCGGGCTCAGCGCCGCCAGCGTCTCGGGGGAGGGCGTAGTGCGGCGGGTGCCCTTCGGCGGCTTGACCGCCGACGGAACGGATTTAAGAGGCGCCGTGGCCGATTTGCGAGGCATCGAACGTCCAGACCCCGCCCATCACGGCCTCGATCAATCCTCGACTTTCGCCACCGGCCGATCATCGCCGCGGGCGGTCTCGTCGTGCCAGGCGCCCGAGCCGTCCTGGTAGCGGATCCCCTCGGTCGAGCCCGGAACCTGCTGCTCGGCGGCGGCAGCTTGCGCCGCCTGCAGGGCCTCGTCGTGGCTCGGGAAGGTCTCTGAGAACACGTCGCCGACCTTGTAGGCGTAGCCGCCGTCGTGCTCGACGACGTGATAGGTGACTTCGGACATCGCAATCTCCCGACCTGGAACGAAACCTGTCCAGCGCGAACACGTCGGCGGCGCGGTGGTTCCGCAAGCCGCCCGCTCAGTGCCGGGTCGGGGCGGCCCAGGGCAGGCGTTCGATCGCCGCCTCGCAGCCGGCGATCAGCGAGCCGCGCGGGTCGTCGGAGTCGTATCCGGCCCCGTCGGCGAAGGCGACGACGTGGACCGCGCCGTCGTCGAGCCTGCGGATGCGGGCGACCCAGCCCTCGGGCGCACGCTCGAAGGCGACCTCGTACTGCGTGCCGTCGCGCTCGATTCGATGCGGTTCCATGCCGTCGTCCAATCCCGCTCGCGCCGCCGCGGCCCTATCTGGATGGGGCCACACACCAAAGGATGTCGATGCCCTATCGTACGTTGCTCGCCGCCGCGATCCTCGCGGCCGGATCACTCCCCGCCCTATCACAGGGCCGGGGCTATGCCGGAAGCACGTTCGGGCCGACCGGCTCCGCCGTGCCCCCGAACCCGTTCGCGTCGAACTATCCCTCCGCGCCGCCGCCGCGGGCGGTCATCGAGCGGCGCGGGCGCCATGCCGTGCGGCGGCCGTCGCGCGAGCCCGGGCTGCTGCCCCCGGGGCGTATATCGGCGGGTTCGACCCAGGAATGAGTGCGTGGCTCGCCGCCGGTGGTGGCGTCCACCTGATCCTGCTCGCCGCGAGCCTGGTGATCGGGCTGATCGCGGTGACGCGTTGAGGGTCAGGCGTCGCCGACGACGCCGGCCTCGTCCTGCGCCTGGAGCACGTCGGGGCGCGGCATCGAGATGATGTTGTAGCCGGAATCGACGAAGTGGATCTCGCCGGTCACCCCGCACGAGAGGTCCGACAGCAGGTAGAGCGCCGAGCCGCCGACGTCGTCGAGGGTCACGGTCCGGCGCAGCGGCGCATGCGCCTTCTGGTGGTTGAACATCAGCCGCGCGTCGGCGATGCCGGCGCCGGCAAGCGTCCGCATCGGCCCGGCCGAGAGGGCGTTCACGCGGATGTTGTCCGGGCCGAGATCGGTGGCAAGGTAGCGCACCGACGCCTCCAGCGCCGCCTTGGCCACACCCATCACGTTGTAGTTCGGCATGACGCGAGTGGAGCCGCCATAGGTCAGCGTCAGCAGGGATCCGCCCGCGCGCATGCGCTTGGCCGCCCGCTGCGCGATCTCGGTGAAGGAGAAGCACGAGATCGTCATGGTGCGCGAGAAGTTCTCGCGGGTGGTCACGTCGACGTAGCGGCCCTTGAGCTGCGCCTTGTCCGAGAAGCCGATCGCGTGGACCACGAAGTCGAGAGTGCCGTCGAAGCGCTCGTCAAGGGCGGCGAAGGTCGCGTCCACGGAGGCGAGGTTCTCCACGTCGCAGGGGAGGACGATGTCGGAATCGAGCCGCGCGGCCAACGGCGCGACGCGCTTGCCGAGCGCGTCGCCCTGGTAGGTGAAGGCGAGCTGCGCGCCGTGCTTGTGCAGGGTCCTGGCGATGCCCCAGCCGATCGAGTGGTCGTTGGCCACGCCCATGATCAGGCCGCGCTTGCCCGCCATCAAACCCGTCATTCGATCCGTCACTCCCGAGTGCTGCGCCGCATCGGGCGCACGTCAACACGGATCGAGGCTTAGGCGCGGGGGAGGGCGCTGTCCAATCTCGGACCTGGAAAAAGGCGTCCCCTTGAAACACGAAAGCCCTGCCGCAAGGCAGGGCTTCGAGCGGTCCGGCGCAGAGTGGCAACCTCAGAAGTAGCCACGCGTCTGCGACTTGGCGTCGTCGATCAAGGCCTGCTTGGCGTAGATGCCGGCCGATCCGAGGACGACCGCCGCGAGCGCCAAGCCGATGAGAAAGAAGGTCATGCGCGCTCCACTCCCTGGCACAGCCTCAAGGCAGAACTTGAGTGGAGAGTTTGGGTTCCAATGGTTAACGAAGCGTGCCTCGAACCGCCGATTTCCTTGACGACGGTCCGCCGTCGTGCCGGACGCGTCAGGCGTCGACGTTCTTCAGCACCAGCGTCGCGTTGGTGCCGCCGAAGCCGAACGAGTTCGACAGCACGTGGCCGAGCTTGGCCCCGTCCCGGCGTGTCCGCAGGATCGGCATGTCGGCGAAGGCGGGGTCGATCTCATCGATGTGCGCGCTGGCGCTGATGAAGTCGTTGTTCATCATCAGGAGCCCGTAGATGGCCTCCTGCACCCCGGTGGCGCCGAGCGAGTGCCCGGTGAGGGACTTGGTCGCCGCGATTGGCGGGCAGGCGTCGCCGCGGCCGAACACCTCGCGGATCGCCTCGATCTCCTTCTCGTCGCCCACGGGCGTCGAGGTGGCGTGCGGGTTGATGTAGTCGATCGGCGCGCCCTTCAGGCCTTCCATCGCCTGGCGCATGCAGCGCACCGCTCCCTCGCCTGAAGGCGCCACCATGTCGTAGCCGTCGGAGGTCGCGCCGTAGCCGGCGATCTCGCCGTAGATCCGCGCGCCGCGGGCCTTGGCGTGCTCCAACTCCTCGAGGACGAGGACGCCGGCACCCCCGGCGATGACGAAGCCGTCCCGGTTGGCGTCGTAGGCGCGCGAGGCCCGCTCGGGTGTCGCGTTGTACTTCGAGGACATCGCGCCCATCGCGTCGAACAGCACCGACAGTGTCCAGTCTAAATCCTCGCAGCCGCCTGCGAAGATGATGTCCTGGCGACCGCCCTGGATGATCTCGGCGGCGTTGCCGATGCAGTGGTTCGAGGTCGCGCAGGCCGAGGCGATCGAATAGTTGACGCCCTTGATCTTGAACCAGGTCGCCAGGGTCGCCGAGGCGGTCGAGGACATCGCCTTCGGCACCGCGAACGGGCCGACACGCTTAGGACCCTTCTCGCGGGCGATCGCGGCCGATTCAACGATCACACGTGTCGAGGGACCGCCCGACCCCATGATGATGCCGGTGCGCTCGTTCGAGATGTCGCCGGCCTCAAGCCCTGAGTCGCGGATCGCCTGATCCATCGCCACGTGGTTCCAGGCGCTGCCCCCGCCGTGGAAGCGCATGGCGCGGCGATCGACGACTCCCTCGGGGTCCAGGGTGGGCCGGCCCGAGACCTGGCTGCGGAAGCCATGCTCGGCATGCGAGCCGTCACGGGTGATGCCGGACCGCCCTTCGCGGAGCGAGGCGAGCACTTCCTCGGTGTTGTTTCCGATGGATGAGACGATGCCCATCCCGGTGACGACGACACGGCGCATGAACGAACTCGTCTCCCCGGCGACGCGCCCGGTGGGTGAGCGTCACGCTACTTCGTCAGCTAGGATGCCGCCGGCCTGTTCTCAACCGGCGAGGACGCGCCCCGTTGCCGGGAACGCATCGAAATCAGGTGTGGCGCTCAGCTCTGGAACAGGGCGACGCGCAGGTCCTTGGCCTCGTAGATGCGCTTTCCGTCGGCTTCCAGCCACCCGTCGGCGATGCCGAGGACGAGCTTGCCGGTCCGCACCCGCCGCAGGTCGACGCCGTAGACCACCTGCTTGACGGTCGGCAGGACCTGATCCGTGAACTTGACCTCGCCGACGCCGAGCGCCCGCCCGCGGCCCGGCGCGCCGAGCCAACCGAGATGGAAGCCGACGAGCTGCCACAGGGCGTCGAGCCCGAGGCAGCCGGGCATCACCGGGTCGCCCTTGAAGTGGCAGGAGAAGAACCAGAGGTCTGGCCGGATGTCGAACTCCGCGCGGACCAGACCCTTGCCGTGGGCGCCGCCCTCGGCGGCGATCTCGGTGATGCGATCGAACATCAGCATCGGCGGCAGCGGCAGCTGGGCGTTGCCCGCGCCAAAGAGTTCGCCGCGCCCGCAGGCGAGCAGGTCCTCGTAGGAATACTGCGAGGCGCGGGGGGCGGTCTGTTCGGTGTCGGACGTCATGAAGGCGGGTCGGTCCTCGTGTCGCGAGCTTCGGTCGGCGGGCACGGGCCGGCTTCGGCGCCGGCGCGCATCCCGTACACGGGGCGAACCGCGCACTCGGCGGCCTCGTTAGCATAGGCGCGGAGCCGGTTCCAAGCAGGCGCGAACGAAGCGGCCTTCGCGCGAGCGGGAGAGGGGCCACCTGCGCGTGTTGCGAGCCGGCGACCGTTCCCATATACACGAGGGCGAAATCCTTCACCCCTCGCGAGCGTTCAGTCCCGCCGATGTCCGAACTGCTGTCCCTTCAGGCCGCGCTGAACGCCCGGATCCCGGCCCTTTCGGGGGATGCGGCCGGCGCGGCGCGCCGCGGCTGCCCCCTCTCGGACCTGCGCGACCGCCTGCGCCGCGCGGGCCTGCGCCCGACGCGCCAGCGCCTGTCGCTCGGCTGGTTGCTGTTCGGGCGCGGCGACCGCCACCTGACGGCGGAAATGCTCTACGACGAGGCGATGCGCGCCAAGGTTCCGGTGTCGCTGGCCACCGTCTACAACACCCTGCACCAATTCACCGAGGTCGGCCTTCTGCGCCAGCTCGCGCTCGACGGGTCGAAGGCGTACTTCGACACCAACCCCTCCGAGCACCACCACTTCTTCCTCGAGGACGAAGGTCAGGTAATGGACATGCCCGATTGCGGCATCACCGTCGAATCGCTTCCCGACGCGCCGGAAGGCATGGAGATCGCCGGCGTCGAGGTGATCGTCCGCCTCCGCCGACGGGCCGGCGCCCGCCGCCAGAGCTGAGCGGCCGTCAACGTCTCCGAATCGAAGAAGGTCCGGTGCGAACCGGGCCTTTTTTCTTAGTCGACCTTCTCGTTCGGGTAGACGCCCCACAGGCGGTCCTGGTGGATGTAGCCGTCCACGTCGCGCTTGGAGGGCAGCGCGACGACGAGGCGGCACCACGATCCGGTGCAGCTCTTCACGCTGCCGATCACGCCGGCCTCCAGGCGCGCCTCGTCCTCGGCGCCGTCGTCGGCCCGCGCCCGCAGCGGGATCGCGGCCTTGTCGGCGCCCTTCGAGGCGGTAACGATCGCGGTGCGGCGGCCCGACAGCAACGAGTGCAGGACCCACCCCTCGGTCCCTTCCGAATCGCGGATGCGGCGCCAGGTCTCGAACTCGGCGACGATCTCCACCGGCATGCCGGCGCGCTGGAACACCCAGAGGGTGCGGTGATCCTTCGAAGGCCCCTCGCGCAGGTTCACGCGATCGGTCTTGAGGCTGGCATAGCGCGGCAGCGGCAGCTTGGTGACCGGACCCACGCCGGATTCGGGGCCGCCGCCCGCGGCGGGCGCGGCCAGCGCCGACCTGGTGGCCAGGGGAAGCGTGAGGGCGGCCGACGCCAGGAGGGCGGCGCCCGCGAAGAAGAGCCGAGCCAGCCGCATCGTCCATCTCCTGATCTGCGCACGACGAAGGAACGCCCGCACCGCGCGGCGATGCCGGCGCGGCACTTCCGATTGTGTTCCGGCCTGCCTCTGATAGAGAGGCCGGAAGCCGTCCGCACCTGTCTGGCGGAGCTCGGTTAACGGAGCTTGAAACCGGGGACGCGGCCGGTCCACGATGCGCCGACGCCGCGCGAGGCGTTCGTGTCGGGCCTGCCCGAACCCGGTGATGGGAGAGATGATGTCGTTGAAGCGCAAGCCGCTCGTCGTCGTGACGCGACGCCTGCCGGACGCGGTCGAGAGGCGGATGCGCGAGCTGTTCGATGCGCGGCTGAACCACGACGACGCCCCGCTCGCGCCCGAGCAGATCGCCGCCGCGATGCGCGAGGCCGACGTGCTCGTTCCCACTGTCACCGACAAGATCGATGCGGGCCTCCTCGCCCAAGCCGGGCCGAACCTCCGGCTGATCGCCAACTTCGGCAACGGCGTCGATCACATCGACGTGTCGGCAGCCTTGGAGCGCGGCATCACCGTCACCAACACCCCCGGCGTCCTCACCGAGGACACCGCCGACATGACCATGGCGCTGATCCTGGCCGTGGCGCGGCGCGTGCCCGAGGGCGCGCGCATCATTCCCGACGACGACTGGACCACGGGCTGGTCGCCGACCTGGATGCTCGGGCGCCGCATCACCGGCAAGCGCCTCGGCATCGTCGGCATGGGCCGGATCGGCCAGGCGCTCGCGCGCCGCGCCAAGGCGTTCGGGCTGCAGATCCACTATCACAACCGCCGCCGGGTGCCGGCCGCGATCGAGGCCGGGCTGGAGGCGACCTACTGGGAATCACTCGACCAGATGCTGGCCCGCGTCGACATCGTGTCGGTCAACTGCCCGCACACGCCCGCGACCTACCACCTGCTCTCGGCCCGCCGCCTCAAGCTGATGAAGCCCGAGGCGATCGTCGTGAACACGGCCCGCGGCGAGGTGATCGACGAGAACGCGCTCGCCCGCCTGATCGAGGCCGGCGAGATCTCTGCGGCCGGCCTCGATGTGTTCGAGCAGGAGCCGGCGGTGAGCCCGCGCCTGGTCAAGCTCGCCAAGTCCGGCAAGGTCGTGCTGCTGCCGCACATGGGCTCGGCGACGTTCGAGAGCCGGATCGACATGGGCGAGAAGGTGATCATCAACATCAAGACCTTCATGGACGGTCACCGCCCGCCGGACCGGATCCTGCCCAGTATGCTCTGAGGCGCGCGGGGCGGGCATCGGCATGGCGGGCGTCGCGACGGAGAAGGCCACGGTTCCGGGTCTCGCCGCGCGCATGGCTGCGTTCCGCAGCCTCGGCGGCAATTGCGAGTTCGGCTTTGTACAGCGCTATTGCGGCGCCGAGCCCTCGGGCCTGCTCCGCTTCTCCTACACGCCGCTCGACGACCTGATCGATGCGCTGGAAACCCGCTTCGAGCGCTACGGCGCGCCCTCGGACCTCGTGCTGGCTCCGACCGCGACCGGCGTCTACTATTGCCGGAGCCGGACCTACAACATCTGGTCGAACACGCAGCGGGCCGTCGCGGGCACCGACCACGACGCGCTGCTCGAACGCGAGTACGGCCGGGTCGCGCATCTTAAGGCGAGGATGCTCGCCGACCTTGCCACCGGCGAGAAGATCCTCGTGCGAAAGGCCGACGCGGGACAGACCGAAGCCGACTTCCAGCGCCTGGCCGAGGCGGTCTGGCGCCACGGCCCCTCGACCCTGCTGCGGGTGAGGGAAGCCGCCCCGGGCTCGGCGACCGAGCCGCTCCGGCGCACCGGCGACCTTGTGCTCGAAGGAAGCGTCCGGCGGTTCGCCCCCGGCGAGCAGGCCTGGGACGTCGAGCTCGAATCTTGGGTCGCGCTGTGCGACGCGGCCTACGCCGCCCATGCCGGCGTGGCGCCGGCCGCGCTCGCCACCGCGCCCTCGGCCGACGCGATGCGGCTTCCGCACGGGACGGCGCGGCACAAGGGACGGCACCGGGAGCGGGGCCTCAGCGCCTTCACCAAGCTCCTCGACACGACCCGGTTCGACCCGGCCAAACCCTACGTGTTCTCGGCCTGGGTCCGTATACCGGCGCACGCGTTGCCCGAGCGCGTCTTCGCCGTCATGGGCCGCGAACGGCTCGGCTGGTGCGACGCAGACCTCACCATCCGCAACCGGTGGCAGCGAGTCTGGGCTGCGGGGCGCGTCGGCGACGGGACCGACCGCCCCTGCGTCGGCCTCGGCCTGATCGGGGATGCTGGCGACCGATTCGAGTCCCGCGACTGGCATCTGCGGGAGGGGGCGGTGCCCGACTGGTCGGCCCCCCCGCCACCGGAGGCGATGGGCTTTTTCGCGCGCCTGCGCGACCGCCTTGGCGGCTGATCCGGGTTCGATTGTCCAAGCAGGGCGTGCAGCTCAGACTATGTCGCCGCCCACTGAGACTGGCGCGTTCGCGCTCTGGAACAGCCGCTCGCTCGTGAGCTTGAGGAAGCTGAAACCGAATTCCGGGTTCTGGTAGTAGAGCTGCTTGACCGCGGAATAGGGCACCTCCAGCGCCCGGCCAGCCTCCGTGCAGATCAGCGAAGCCGTGCGCCGGTTGCCCGGCGAGAGCAGGCCGAGCTCGCCCACGATGCCGCCGGCCCGCACCTCGATTTCGTATTCCGGTATGCGGAAGCAGCCGGCCTCGACGTAGTACATCGTCGTCGCCTCCTCGCCCATGGCGAAGAGCGCGGCGCCGGCCGCGAAGGCGCGCTCGGTGCCGTAGGGCTTGAGCCAGTCGAGGGAGAGGTCGCCCTCGGCGGCCGTCTCCACGTCGCGCACGAGCCGGACCATCTGCCAGAGCCGCCAGGCGTTGAACGGGATCTGGATCGCCTCCGTCAGCACCACCGGCATGCTGCCGATCAGCAGCCCGTAGGTGATGACCGCGGCGCTCGCGACCAGCGAGATGATCCTGAGGGGGATCATCGTACTCATCGCCGAGGCCGAGATGGTCAGCGCCGTCCCGAGATAGCCGATGCCCTCGACCCAGTTCATCAGACGGCCCCATTCCGCGTCGCGATCGCACGCCGCCTGATGCATCGCGTTTCGGGCCCGACCGCAAGACGATCCGGCGCCGCCGCCGCATCCCGTCAGGCGGCTGTGCCCATCCGGATACGCTCGGCGACGGCGACGGCGGCGCGCACGCCCTCTTCATAGGCGCCGCCGGCGGTGCCCCATTGCTCGCGCGACAGCGCCTCGCCGGCAAACCAGATCGTCCCGCCGACCGCCTCATGGAGCACGCGGCGTGCACCCGCATGGCCGGGCGGCACCGAGGCCCAGGAGCCGCGCGACCACGGATCGTGGCGCCATTCGCTGACCGCTGGGATCGACAGGTCGTGCAGGCGGCGCGCTCCGAAATGGTCGGCCAGCGTCGCGCGCACGCGGCGGCGCAGCCCGTCCTCCCCGGTGCCGGCCGCGTCGATCTCGGCGGCGCCGACCGCGTCGAGCTCGAAGTAGTGGAACGGCGTGTCGTCGATCCGCGTGAGCAGGCCCGGCGGGCTGAGTCGGCCGCCGACGAGGCTCGCGAGGCGGTCCCGACCGCGGAACGGGCTCGACGGCCAGTGCAGCACCGCGTGCTCGTAGATGCCGGCGCGGAACCCGTCGATCGCCGCGCGGGTCGGCGCGGGCAGGGCCGGAGAGAAGGCGACGGCGTCGCGCAGCACCATCATCGGCACCGTCACGACCACGGCGCGGGCCTTCAGGCGCCGGCCGTCGGCGGTGGCGATGCGGACGCCGACGCCCGACCAGTCGATCCGCGTCACCGGACAGTTCAGCGCGATCGGCAGCTCTTGCGCGAGGCGGGCGAGGTAGCCGCCGAAGCCGCCGGCGATGAAGAAGTTGTCGCCGTATTCCATGCTGGGGAAGTCGTGCAGCGAGACCTCCTTCAGCGGCCGGCCGGAGACCAGCCCGTGGACCAGGGCGACGCGGGCGCCCCAGGGGCCGAGGCTGCAGGGCAGGGCGCTCGCCGCGGAGCGGTCCGGGCCGTCCTCGGCGGCGCCCGCATGCATCGCCCGGTCGGCGCGGTCGAAGGACCGGGCCGAGGCGGCGACCTCCGACGGACGTCCCGGGCGGCGTCCGACCCAGACGTGTCCCTCCTGCGCGGCGCGGCGGAGGGGCTCGTCGCGGGCGAAGCCCAGCTGCACGAGGGGGTTGATCGGCCCGGCATGAAGCCAATGCGCTCCGAGGTCGATCGCGTGACCGCGCAACGTCGTCGTCACCGTACGACCGCCGACGCGGTCCCGCGCCTCCAGCACGGCGACCGACAGGCCGGCGGCGATCAGGGTGCGCGCGGCTGCGATCCCGGCGGCGCCCGCTCCGACGACGACCACGTCGGGGTCGGCGGGCAGCGGGGCGAGCCTGGGCGCGACGCTCGGCCGGAACCGGGCATGCGGGGGTGGCGTGTCGAGCCTCGGTCTCATGCGCCGGTCACCATCCTTCTCCTCGTACCGGTCCCGGCGGAGGGCCACCCGCCCGGCGGTCATCTCGGATCACGCCGAACGCCACGACCCGTGCGGCTTTCCAGACGCGTGCACGGCTGCACGACGCCCTTGCGGCGGCGGGATCGGGACACCACAACCGCGATGCGCCGAACCACGGCGGCAGACGGGATCACGGCATGCTCATCCAGTCGGCACTCGCGGCCCTGCGCCAGACCTTCTCCCCGCCGCTCCGCGCCATCCTGTGGAAGTCGCTCGGGTTGACGCTCGGCATCCTGGCACTGGCCTGGTTCGGGCTGACGCGGCTGATCCAGTGGTTCCAGGCGAGCCACCACATCTCGCAATCCTACCCCATCCTCGACAGCCTGGCCTATTTCCTGGCCGGGTTCGGGCTCTTCGTGGCCTTGGCCTACCTGATGCCGGCAATCTCGATCCTGGTCGCCGGGTTCTTCCTCGACGACGCCGCCGAGATCGTCGAGCGAACCGACTTCCCGAACGACCCGCCGGGCCGCCCGATGCCGTGGGGCTCGGCGATGCTCTACGCCCTGCGCTTCGCCGGCCTGACCCTGCTGGTGAACCTCGCCGCTTTGGTCATCTTCTTCGTGCCGGTCATCGGGCTGGCGGCGTTCTTCGCCGCCAACGCCTACCTGCTGTCGCGCGAATATTTCGAGATGGCCGCCGCCCGCTACCGCCCGCTGGCGGAGGCCGGCGAGATGCGCCGCGCGTTCTCCGGCACCACGATCGCGGCGGGCTGCCTGCTCGCCGGGATGATGGTTGTGCCGGTGCTCAACCTGCTGACGCCGCTCTTCGGCATCGCGCTGATGGTGCACGTCCACAAGCGGCTGACGCACCGGCTGCTGGCGCCCGCTCTGCAAGGCCGGCTTCGCTAGGACGGCGAGGACATCTCGCTGGCGCCACGAGGCCCTAGCTGCGGGTGCCCCAGCGCTGGCCCATGCCCGGCGATCCGCCGGCATCGGCCCCGATCGCGGGACCGGACGCGCGCATCGGCCGATGCTGCGAGCCTTCGCCCATAGGCGTCGGGGCGATCATGTCGGGGATCTCGGCCTGCTCCTCGGTGCCGCGCCCCTTGGCGAATTGACCGGCCTTGCGAAAGCGCCAGAGATAGCCCGGCACCACGGCCTCGGCGGCGGTCGGCTGGATGCCGAGACCTTCGAAGCAGCGCCCCTCGGCCTTGGCGGCCTCCGAGACGACGTTGTCGTTCTGCAGCAGGACGACCTGGTCGCGGGTCAGCTTGAGGTCGGCCGGCAGCAGGCCGAGGGTCAGGGTGTCGGCGAGCTCCATCGCGCGGGCCTGGATCTTGGCGAGCGGAAGCGGCAGCGAAACGACCATGCGCTTGCGCATCGTCGTCTCCAGCATGTAGCGCACGAGGTGATCGAGGGTCGCGACCTCGGGGCCTCCGAGCTCGTAGACCTTGCCGCCGGGCACGCGGCCGTCGGTGGCGAGCGCGATCGCCTCGGCTACGTCGCCGACGAAGACCGGCTGGAAGCGCGACTCGGCGCCGGCCAGCGGCAGCACCGGCAGGAACCGGGCGAGGCTGGCGAAGCGGTTGAAGAAGCTGTCGCCGGGACCGAACACGAGGGAGGGCCGGAATACCACCGCGTCGGGCCGGGCGGCGAACACTGCGGCCTCGCCTTCGGCCTTGGTCCGGGCATAACGCGATTCGGAGTTCCGGTCGGCGCCGATCGCCGAGACGTGGACCATCGCGGCACCCGCCTTCGCCGCCGCCCGCGCGATCTCATCGGGCCCGTCGACCTGGAGGCGCGAGAAGCTCTGCGCGCCGGTTTCCTGAAGGATGCCGACGAGGTTGATCACCACGTCCGCGCCCTCGACCGCGTGCCGCACCGATTCGGGATAGCGCAGGTTCGCCTGGACGGCGACGATCTGGCCGACCTTACCGAGCGGCTGGAGGAACAAGGCGAGGTCGGGCCGGCGCACGGCGACACGGATGCGGTATCCGCGCTTGGCCAGCGCCCGGACCACGTGACGCCCGAGGAAACCGGAGCCGCCGAATATCGTAACCAGCTGCGACGCGGGCCGCGTCAGGGACGGGGTCAGAAGGGTGTTCGGTGTGCTGGAGCCGGTCATCGCCTCGTCTCGGTCTGTCTGGCCTTCGGGCTCGGGGGCGTCGCCGCCCCCGGCCACCCTTTCCTTAGACCATTTCCGCCGACGACACGCGTCGCTCAGGCGACGAAACGGCGAACCTGATCGCCGCATCCCCGACTGCGCGCGTCACTCACGTGCGAGACGCTCAGCGGTCCCCGCTCAAGAGCCAGCCGAGCCCGAAGGCTGCGGCGGCGACGATCGCCAGGGTAGCGCCCTTGTTCTTGTCGGCGCGTCGGGCAGCGTGGCGCCCGTGATGTTCTGCGCGATCGCGATAATGGCGTCCGCGGCTCGCGGCCTCGTCGGCGATGGCGCGGCCGCGGGCGCTGGCCTCGTCGATCAGGTGCTCGCCGTCGCGGCGCCAGACCTGGGCGGTGTCGCGGGCGCGACCGTAAGCGTGCTGCGCGGCGCCTGCGGCCTGGTCGATCGCGCCGTCGAACTGGCGCCCGGGGTCGCCGCTCACGGCGCCGACGGCGGTCTTGGCGCGGCCGCGCAGGTGGCGTACGCCGCCTTCGAAACGATCTCGATTCATGATCTCGTCCTCGTCCTTCGATGTCGGGGGGCGGCGATGGCACGCCCCGCGGAGGGGGATCGGGGCTGCGCGAGTGCGGCCCCGATCCCGGTCACCGAACGGATCAGATCTTCTTGACGGCGTCGGCGGCCGTCTGGGCCGCGCCCTTCACGCCGTCCTTGGCGTCGCCGACGGTCTTCTGGGCTTCGCCCTTCAGCTCCTGGGCCTTACCCTCGGCCTGCAGCTTCTCGTTGCCGGTGACGTTGCCGACCCCCTGCTTGACGTTGCCGACGGCCTCGTTGGCCAGGCCCTTGATCTTGTCGGTGGTGCTGCTCATCGGGAAGCTCCCTGCTCGTTCAGCGACCTCGATCCGGCCTCGCGGCGGCGCCGCGAAGCGTGACCGAATGCTGTCGGGATGTCCGAACGGCGGGCTCCTGCGAAGGTTCCAAGGCGCCCGCGGACGCGCGAAAGCGTGATCGGACGGCGCGCACGCGGCCGGTGCGGGGCCGCCGCTAAAGCATTTTCAAGCGAGGTGGATGCCGGCTCGCGTGAAGAAAATGCGACCACACAGCAGGTTAGAGCATTTTCCGTGATCCAGAGATCACGGAAAATGCTCTAGATCTCGATCTCGGTCCCCACCTCCACCACCTGCCGGGTCGGAACGCCGAAGAAGGCGCCTGTGCGCTCGGCGTTTCGCTGCATGAAGGCGTAGAGGCTCTCGCGCCAGGGCTGCATGCCACGGTGGTCGTTCTTCGGGATGATGGTCTCGTGGCCGATGAACACCGTGAGGTCGTCGAGCATCTGCGGCGGCAGCCGGCGGTGCTCGACGGCGCAGGCCAACCCGTCGGGGATCGAGGCGTCCTCCATGAAGCCGTAGCGCAGGGTCACCCGGTAGAAGTCGGGGGCGAGGATCGTGACGTGCCCGCGCTCGTCCCGCGGCACCGTCGGGGTCTCCTCGTACTGGGCGCAGACGATCAGCACCCGCTCGGGGAGGGCATGGCTGCGCTCGACGAAGCGCGACAGGTGCAGCGGGATGCCGTGCGTCGCCGCCGACAGGAACACCCCGGTGCCCCGCACCCGGACGAGGTCGCGGTGCTGGAGCCCGGCGAGGAACGCGTCCTCCGGCTGCCGCAGGCCGGCGCGCGCCTCCTCGACGAGCTGGTTGCCGCGCCGCCACGTCAGCATCATCAGCGCGACGATGCCGGCGAGGACCAGCGGAAACCAGCCGCCCTCGAACAGCTTTACGCTGTTGGCCCCGAGGAAGACGAGGTCGATCACCAGGAAGAAACCGTTCACCGCGAGGATCGCGACGAGGTTGTAGCCCCACTTGCGGGCGATCAGCGCGGCGAGCAGCGTGGTGATCGCCATCAGCAGCGACACGGCGATGCCGTAGGCGCCGGCGAGGGCGTCCGAGGATTCGAACACAACGACGGCGGCGATGGTGGCCACCGCGAGCAGCCAGTTCACCGCCGGCACGTAGATCTGCCCGCGCTCCTCGGACGCCGTCTGGACGATGTGCATCGGCGGCAGGAAGCCGAGTTGGACCGATTGCTGGGTGAGCGAGAAAACGCCCGAGATGATCGCTTGCGAGGCGATCACCGTCGCCATCGTGGCGAGCCCGATCAGCGGGTAATGCGCCCAGCCCGGCACGAGCCGGTAGAACGGGTTCTCGATCGCATCGGGCGAGGCCAGCAGCAGCGCGCCTTGGCCGAAATAGTTGATCACCAGCGCCGGCAGCACCAGGGCGAACCATGCGATGCGGATCGGCCGGGCGCCGAAATGACCGAGGTCGGCATACATCGCCTCGCCGCCGGTGACGGCGAGGAAGGCCGCGCCCAGCATCGCGAAGCTGACGTGCCAGCCGGCATGGAACAGGAATTCCACCGCCTTCAGCGGGTTGGCGGCGGCCAGGATCTCCGGCTTGTGCAGGATTCCGCCGAGCCCCATCAGCGTGAGGACGAGGAACCACAGCAGCATCACCGGACCAAAGATCTTCCCGATGAAGGCGACGCCCTTGCTCTGCACCAGGAACAGCGCGACGAGGATCGCGATGGTGATCGGCACGACGTAGCGGCCGAGCGCGGGAGCATCGACTTTCAGGCCTTCGATCGCCGACAGCACCGAGATCGCCGGGGTGATCGCGCCGTCGCCGTAGAGTAAGGCCGCGCCGATCAGCCCGACGACGAGCAGCAACGCCTGCCACGAGCGCGGCTTGGCGTGTCGGGCGCCGAGCAGCGCCAGCATCGCGACAATGCCGCCTTCGCCGCCGTTGTCGGCCCGCAGGATCAGCACCGCGTACTTCAGCGAGACGATCAGGATCAGCGCCCACAGGATCAGCGAAACGGCGCCGACCACCGCGATCGGGTCGGCGTTGCCGCCGCCGCTCGCGGCGCGAACCGCCTCCTTGTAGGCGTAGAGCGGGCTGGTGCCGATGTCGCCGTAGACGACGCCGAGCGCGCCGAGCAGCAGGGCGGGGCGGAACCCCTGCGCGGCGGAAGGCTTCGCGCCGCCCTCCGCGCGGTCATGACTTTCGCTCACCGGGCGCCCTCGTCGTTTCTTGGCGCGACGCTAGCAGGCGCCGGTCGCCCGTCCATCGGAACCGTGCGCCGTGGCCGACGATCGCGAGGATGTG
The DNA here is from genome assembly GCF_008039475.1 of Methylobacterium sp. WL12. Classification (NCBI taxonomy): domain Bacteria; kingdom Pseudomonadati; phylum Pseudomonadota; class Alphaproteobacteria; order Hyphomicrobiales; family Methylobacteriaceae; genus Methylobacterium; species Methylobacterium sp. WL12. The sequence goes on from NZ_VRUW01000002.1 coordinate 171,818, forward strand.
TGTCGGCCGGGCGTCAGACCAGGGCGGCGAGCGCGTCGGGGCAGGGCGCGTCGCGAGCGATCACGATCACCGGCACCTCGACATGGCGGCCGATCGCCTCGGCGACCGTCTCCGGCGGCGTCGGGGCGCCGGGGCTCTCGTTGACGACGATCGCAAGCACGGGCACGTCGGCGGCGCGGCAGGTCTCGTAGGCCGTGAGCGTGTGGCTGATCGCCCCGAGGTAGCTGCCCGAGACCAGGATGGCGGGGCAGGCCAGCGACCAGAGCCAGCCGAGGCCGGTCGCCTCCTGGGTGACCGGGCTCATCAGGCCGCCGACGCCCTCGATCAGCAGCGTGCCGGCCTCGGCTTCCATCCGCTCGAGGCACCAGGCGACGACCGCCTCGAGTTCCAGCGTGCGGCCCTCGAGCGCCGCCGCCTGGTCAGGGGCGAGCTCCGCCGCGTAGCGCCAGGGCGAGCAGGCCGCGACCGAATTTTCCGAGACTGCGACGCCCTGCGCCGCCAGAAGCCGCGCCGTGTCGCTGTCCGCGAACCCGGGGTCGCCCACCGGCGGCACGCCGCTCGCGATGGGCTTCAGCGCCCACACGTCACGCCCGTCGGCCCGCAGCCGCCGCACGATCGCCGACGTGACGTAGGTCTTGCCGATCTCGGTGCCGGCGCCCGCGATGAAGACGGTCGTCATGGATACCCGCTGCGCTTCTCCCTTTGCCGCAGAGGCGCAGGGAGAATCGCCCTCTCAGGCCGAGTAGCTGCCGTGGCAGTGCTTGTACTTCTTGCCCGAGCCGCACGGGCAGGGCTCGTTGCGGGCGACGCGGCCCCAGGTGGTGGCGTCGTCGGGGTCGCGCTCCAGCACGGCGCCGTCGGCCGAGAGCCCCTGCGCCGCGTAGCCGTAGGCGGGTCCGCCGCCGCCGTCGCTGCCGGAGCCGCGGCCGTCACGGTCCATCTCGTTCTCGCCGGTGACCGGGTCGAGGTGCTGGGCGAACATCTGCGGCAGGCCGGGGGACTGGCCGAACGGGTTCGCTTGCGCCTCCGGCTCCTGGAACATGATCTCCACGCGCGAGAGCTGGCTGGTGACCTGCTCGCGCAGCTGCGTGACGAGGCCATTGAACAGGTCGAAGGCCTCGGACTTGTACTCGTTCAGCGGGTCGCGCTGGGCGAAGCCGCGCCAACCGATCACCTGCCGCAGGTGGTCGAGGGTCACGAGGTGCTCGCGCCAGAGGTGGTCGAGGGTCTGGAGAAGCACCTGCTTCTCGATGTAGGTCATCACCTCGGCGCCGTTCTTCTCCGAGCGCGCGGCGTAGGCGGCGTCGGCCGCCTTCTTCAGGCGCTCGCGCATCTCCTCGTCGGCGATGCCCTCTTCCTTCGCCCAGTCCTCGATCGGCTCCTGAAGGTTCAGGACCTCGGTGACGCGCTCGCGCAGGCCGACCACGTCCCACTGCTCGGCGTAGGCGTTCTCGGGGATGTGGGTCGCGACGAGGTCGTCGATCGTCGCCTGGCGCATCTCCTCGACGGTCTCGGCAACGCTGTCCTGGCCCATGAAGTCGCGGCGCTGCTCGAACACCACCTTGCGTTGGTCGTTCATGACGTTGTCGTACTTGAGCACGTTCTTGCGCATGTCGAAGTTGCGCGCCTCGACCTTCTGCTGCGCCTTCTCGATCGCCTTGTTGATCCAGGGGTGGATGATCGCCTCGCCCTGCTCCAGGCCGAGCTTCTGCAGCATGCCGTCCATGCGGTCGGAGCCGAAGATCCGCATCAGGTCGTCCTGCAGCGACAGGAAGAACTTGGAGCGGCCGGGGTCGCCCTGGCGGCCGGAGCGGCCGCGAAGCTGGTTGTCGATGCGGCGCGATTCGTGGCGCTCGGTGCCGATGATGTAGAGGCCGCCCGGAAGCGCCTTCTTGCGGCCGGCTTCGGGGTTGGCCGGCTCGCCCGACGCCAGCACCTTGGTGCGGTTCTCGGCGATCTCGGCCTTGATCGCGGCGACCCGGGCGTCGCGCTCCGGGCCGTCCTCAAGCCCGGCGAGCTCCTTCTCGACGCGCATCTCGACGTTGCCGCCGAGCTTGATGTCGGTTCCGCGGCCGGCCATGTTGGTGGCGATGGTGATCGCGCCCGGCACGCCGGCCTCGGCGACGATGTAGGCCTCCTGCTCGTGGAAGCGGGCGTTCAGCACCGCGAAGCGCTTGGTCACGCGTCCCTCGCGCGCTGCGGCGTAGACGTCGGTCAGCGCGTTCGGGTCGGAATAGTCGAGCAGGGTGAAGCCGGCCTTCTTCAGCAGCTCCGCGATCAGCTCCGACTTCTCGATCGAGCCGGTGCCGACGAGGATCGGCTGGTGGCGCGCATGCGCCGTCTCGATCTCCTCGATGATGCCGGCGTACTTCTCCTCGACGGTCCGGTAGACCTGGTCGTCCTCGTCGACGCGCTCGACCTCCTTGTTGGTCGGGATGTCGACGACCTCGAGCTTGTAGATCTCGGCGAACTCGTCGGCTTCGGTCGAGGCCGTGCCGGTCATGCCTGCGAGCTTCTCGTAGAGCCGGAAGAAGTTCTGGAAGGTGATCGAGGCCAGCGTCTGGTTCTCGGGCTGGATCGTCACCCGCTCCTTGGCCTCCAACGCCTGGTGCAGGCCCTCCGAGTAACGCCGACCCTGCATCATGCGGCCGGTGAACTCGTCGATGATCACCACCTCGTCGTTCTTGACGATGTAGTCCTTGTCGCGCGTGAACAGGGTGTTGGCGCGAAGCGCCTGGTTCACGTGGTGGACGATGGTGACGTTGTGGCCGTCGTAGAGGTCGCCCTCCTTGAGGATGCCGGCGTCGCGGAGCGCATCCTCGATGAACTCGTTGCCTTCCTCGGTGAGCGAGACGGTGCGCTGCTTCTCGTCGAGGTCGTAGTGGGCCGGCACCAGCATCGGCATCAGCGCGTCGACGGTGACGTAGAGCTCCGAGCGGTCGTCGACCGGGCCTGAGATGATCAGCGGCGTGCGCGCCTCGTCGATCAGGATCGAGTCGACCTCGTCGACGATCGCGAAGTTGTGCCCCCGCTGCGCCAGCTGGGACATCTCGTACTTCATGTTGTCGCGCAGGTAGTCGAAACCGTACTCGTTGTTGGTCCCGTAGGTGATGTCGCAGGCGTAGGCGTCCTTGCGCTGCTCGTCGTCGAGGCCGTGCACGATCGTGCCGACGGTGAGCCCGAGGAAGCGGTAGACCTGCCCCATCCACTCGGCGTCGCGTGCCGCGAGGTAGTCGTTGACGGTGACGACGTGGACGCCCTTGCCCGACAGCGCGTTCAGGTAGACCGGCAGCGTCGCGACGAGGGTCTTGCCCTCGCCGGTCTTCATCTCGGCGATGCCGCCCTCGTGCAGCACCATGCCGCCGATCAACTGCACGTCGAAGTGGCGCTGGCCGAACACCCGCTTGGCCGCCTCGCGCACGGTGGCGAAGGCGGGAACGAGGATGTCGTCGAGGCTCTTGCCGGCGGCGAGTTCCGCCTTCAGCATGTCGGTGCGGGCGCGCAGGGCCTCGTCGGACAGGACCTGGATCTCGGCTTCGAGTTCGTTGATCGCGGCGACGCGGGGACGATAGCCCTTCACGCGCCGGTCGTTCGACGAGCCGAAAATCTTCTTGGCGAGGGCACCGAGCATCGTGAACCTGCAAACGGGAAAGCCCGTCTGCGGTCTCCCGCAGACGGCTGGCCTTGGCTGAGTTGGCCGGGCTTATAGAGGTAAATATCGCAGGCCGCATCTAAAAGAGGCCGGCGCGCGATGGGCTGCGCAGAGGCGCCTCACAGGGCCACCCCCGCCCACGCTCGGCGACCCGGTGCGCTCCGGCGTCGGGCCCGCGGCTTCAGTTGATCTCGCAGAACCCGGCCCCGGCGCCGACGACGCGGCCCGGCGGGCACCAGGGGCCGGCGACGCGCACAGGGGACTGGGACGGCTTCGCAAGCTGCGACGTGTTCGGCAGCGTCACCGGAGTCAGCCCGGAGACCGGGGCGGGCGCCTCCGGCGTGGGTCGCGCCGTTGCGGCTACGGCGCTGGCGGACGCGGTTGCGACGGGCAGCGGGATGGCGGCGGCCGCGATCCGCTGGGTCGCGTGCGGCGGGACCGGAGCCGGCGTCGCCGCGGCGGCGCTGCCGACGCCGAGCCGCAAGCGGAACCCGCGCGCCTCGGCGATCGAGGGCGTCGCCGCCAGCGCGCACGCAGCCGACGCCGCCAAGGCGATCCATCCGATCTGCGAGATCCTGCGCATCCGTGCCTCCATCGATCGGGCAAGCCTGCCGCGGAGCGCGTTCACGAAAGCTCAAGAAACAGAGTCAACGCATCCGGCGCCTTCGACCGGACGGACGGCGTGACGCCGTCGCGAACACGCGGCCGCCTTTGCGGACTTCCTTTGCGCCTTGCCTTTGGGCGTCGCGCGATCCACCTGTCTGCCCGATTCCCGCGGCTTCCGACGCCGCTTCCTCGACGCCTCGTGCGACGCCGTCCGGCCCTCGGCCGCGGCGGGTCGGGGCGAAACACGCCAGGAACGCCAACGCCATGTCGAAGACCCACACCCTCAGCGGCGCGAGCGCGCTCGCCCTGGTGCTCGCGCTCGGAGGCGCCGCCATCGCGCAGACGCCGACGCCGACGGCCCAGCCCTCCGTCGCCGCCTCGGTGCTGCCGTCGCCCGACAGCGTCGTCGCCAAAGTCAACGGCATCCCGGTCACCGCCGGCGACATCGCGGTCGCCGCCGAGGACCCGGCCCTGTCGCTGCCGGGCGTCGACGACGCGCAGAAGAAGGGCCTGCTCGTCGATTACATGCTCGACCTGAAGGTCGGCGCGCAGGCGGCCGACGCCGCCAAGATCGGCGACACGCCGGACTTCAAGCGCAAGCTCGCCTACTTCCGCGACAAGCTCCTCCTCGACGAGTACCTCGAGCGCGAGGCCCGCAAGGCCGCGACGCCGGAGGCGGCCCGCGCCCTCTACGACCAGTCGGCCAAGCTGATGAAGCCGGAGGAGGAGATCCACGCCCGGCACATCCTCGTCGAGAACGAGGCGGACGCCAAGAAGGTCGCCGCGCGGATCAAGGGCGGCGAGGACTTCGCCAAGGTCGCCGCCGAGACCACGAAGGACGCCGGCTCGAAGGCCGAGGGCGGCGACCTCGGCTGGTTCTCGAAGGACCGGATGGTGAAGGAGTTCGCCGACGCGGCCTTCAAGCTGCAGCCCGGTCAGGTCTCCGATCCGGTGAAGTCGCAGTTCGGCTGGCACGTGATCAAGGTCGAGGAGAAGCGCAACAAGCCGGTCCCGACCTTCGAAGAGCTCAAGGAGCAGATCGACCAGGCGCTGATCCGCAAGGCGCAGCAGGACCTGATCCTGAAGCTGCGCGCGGACGCGAAGGTCGAGCGCTTCGACGAGAACGGCAAGCCGATCGCGGCCCCGGCGCCGACCCCGGCCCCCGAGGAGCCGAAGAAGCCCTGAGGCCCGGTGCCGCCGGTCGCGTCCGCGCGACCGGCCCCCGTCTAGTTCGGCGCGGCGAACAGGTAGGCCGATTCCGCCGTGGTGGTCTGAGCCTCGGGCAGGATGCCGAGCGCGGTCAGCTCGTTCGTGCGCCGGTTTGACGCCAGGATGTCGAGCACGGCGATCACGAGCCAGGGACAGGCGATACCGATAAAGAACGCCATCTCATCACCCTTGCGGACCGGGGCTATCCGGACCTTTGCGGACCCGGGCTGCCCGGCGTCGAGAGCGCGATGATAGCCGCGCGCCGAAGCTTCGCAAGATGGCGGGCGAGCTGACGGCCCGACACGCCGGCCACGATGCCCGGACGGGCCGGGCGGTCAGACCCAGCCCTGAAGCTCGCGCCGCACCACGGTCTCGATCACCTTCATCCCGAGGTCGCTGTCGTTGAGGCAGGGGATGTAGGCGAAGCGCTCGCCGCCGTTGTCCTCGAAGTAGTGCCGGTTCTCGCCGTCGAGTTCTTCCAGCGTCTCCAGGCAGTCGGCGGTGAAGCCCGGCGCCACGATCGCCATGCGCTTCACGCCGGATTTCGCGAGGGTCTGCACGGTCTCGTCGGTGTACGGCTTCAGCCATTCCTCGTTGCCGAAGCGCGACTGGAAGGTGGTCCGCATCCGCTCGGTCGAGAAGCCCAGCTCCTCGCGAATCAGCCGCCCGGTCTTCACGCACTGGCAATGGTAGGGGTCGCCCTTGAGCAGGTAGCTCTTCGGCACGCCGTGGAACGAGGTGAGGATCACCTCCGGCTCGAAGTCGAGCTTGGCCAGCCCCTCGCGGATCGAATCGGCCATCGCGCGGATGTAGACCGGGTCGTCGTGGTAGGGCGGCGAGACCCGCACGGTCGGCTGCCAGCGCATCTGCATCAGCGCCTTGAACGCCTGGTCGCAGGCGGTGGCCGAGGTCGCGGCGGCGTATTGCGGGTAGAGCGGCACCAGCAGGATGCGGTCGCAGCCCTGGTCGAGCAGCGCCTGGATCCGCAGGGAGACCTCGGGCTTGCCGTAGCGCATCGCCCAGTCGACCACCACGCTGTCGCCCATCGCCGCCTGCAGCCGCTCGGCCTGGCCGCGGGTGATGGTCTTGAGCGGGCCTTCGTCGCGCTCGTTGTTCCAGACGCTCGCGTAGTCCTTGCCCTTCGGGCCGGGACGCTTGGTGAGGATGATCAGGTTGAGGAGGGGCCACCAGATCAAGCGCGGCACCTCGATCACCCGGCGATCGGACAGGAATTCCTTCAGGTAGCGGCGCATCGGCCAGTAGCTGGTCCCCTCCGGCGTGCCGAGGTTCATCAGCAGCACGCCGACGCGGCCCCAGCGGACCGGGGGGTGCTCGGCCGGAAGCGTGCCGGAGCCGGCGGCGCGCTGCGGCTCGACGGAGGTGACGGCCGACAGGGATGTCGGTGCGACGCGTTCGTTCATGGTAAGGTTCTCGGCCATGGCGGCCGCTTCCTGTCCTAGAGCCGCCGGGGGCGCGGCTTCGTGGGGCCGCGCGGCCGCACGACGGCGCTGCGGTTGTGCGGGATCGGATATCTAACTAGAGCACGAAGCCTGCCAGCGAAGATCCGGCCGACGAGAGCGCGACATGCAGTCTCCCCGCTACTTCCTGAACCACTTCATGCCGTTCACCGGCTACCCCTACACGGGGGCGCCCACGGCCTGCAATCTGTGCGGCTCGACCGAGAGCGTCACCGTCGCCGAGACCGACCGCCGGCTGAAGACGCTGAAGTCGATCGCTTGCGCCGAGTGCGGCCTAATCCGCACCGACCCGATGCCGACGCCGGCCGAGCTGGCGGATTACTACGCCCACGCCTACCGCGCCGACTACCAGCTCGCCTTCGCCGGCGGCCCGCCGCGCGTGCACCTCAAGCGCTCGGCGCGCGAGGCCGCGTTCCGGGCGGAGTTGCTGGCGCCGAAGCTCGTGCCGGGCGCGCGCCTGCTCGATTTCGGCTCCGGCTCCGGCGAGTTCCTGGCCGCCGCCCGGGCGCGCGGCTGCGAGGCGATCGGCGTCGAGCCGGGCCGCGACTATTCCGCCTACGCCCGCACGACGCACGGCGTCGAGGTGCTGGACGACGCGGGCGACGACCGGTTCGAGCCTGGTACGTTCGACGTGATCACCACCCACCACGTGATGGAGCACCTGCGCGACCCGGCCGACGTGATGGAGCGGCTGGCCCGCTGGCTCAAGCCCGACGGCGTGCTCTACGCCGCGGTGCCGAACATGGCCGCCACCGGCAAGCCGCCGCACGAGCGCTTCCACTTCGCCCACGTCCACGGCTTCGTGCGCGACACCTTCGACCTCACGGCCCGCCGCGCCGGCCTGGTGCCCCATACCGGGTACTGGCGCGAGGACACGACGGTGGTCTACCGCAAGACCGACGCGCCCCCGGTCGCGATCCGCTCGCCGGGCCTCGCCCAGCGCCTCGCCGAGGAGTTGAAGCCGATGCCGGCCGCGGCCTACCTCGCGTCGGGCGCCTGGATCTGGCCGATGGTCCGCCGCAACGCCAAGGCCGTGCGCGAGACCTTCTCGAACCGATAGCGGGCGTCGCGCGCGCGTCACGGGACGCGGCGTAGGGCGAGCCATCCGCCACGGTCGAGCCGCGCCATGCCCCCACCCAATCGCCGCCAGACCTTCGGCCTCGGTGCCGGCCTCGTCGCCGGGCTGGCGACGCCAGCCCGCGCCGCCGAAGCGTCGCCCGAGCCGACGCTGACCCTGCTCCTGGTCAACGACGTCTACCTGATGGGCGAGGTGGCCGGCCGCGGCGGCTTTGCGCGGCTCAACGCCATCGTGAAGGCCGAACGCGCACGGGGCGTTGCCGTGCTCTACGTTCACGGCGGCGACACGCTCTCGCCCTCGCTGATGTCCGGCTTGGACAAGGGCGGCCACATCGTCGACCTGCTCAATATCGCGGCCCCCGACGTGTTCGTGCCCGGCAACCACGAGTTCGACTTCGGGCCGGAGACCTTCCTCGAGCGCATGCGCGCCGCCGCCTTTCCGTGCTTTGCCGCAAACCTCCGCGACGGGGCGGGCGGCGCGATCCCGGGGATCCGCGACCGCACGATCCTGACGCTAGGCGGCGTGCGCGTCGGGATCGTCGGCATCGCTTTGGCATCGACGCCGGAGAAGTCCCAGAGCGGCGACCTGCGCTTCGGCCCCGAACTCGCGACCCTCGCCGAGCAGGCGAAGGCGCTGCGCTCCGAAGGGGCGGACCTCGTCGTCGCGGTGACCCATACGGCGCGTCCGACCGATCTGGCGATGCTGGAGGCGGGCTATGCCGACATCGTGCTGTCAGGGCACGACCACGACCTCGTGGTGCATTACGACGGCCGCCGCGTGCTGGCGGAGTCGAGCAGCGACGCGCACTACGTCACCGCCATCGACCTTTTTGCGACGATCTCGGTCCAGGGAGAGACGAGCGCCGTTTCCTGGCGGCCGAGCTTCCGCATCCACGATTCGAGCTACGTCGTGCCCGATCCCGAGACCCTGGCGTTGGTCCGGCGGCTGGAAGCCGACCTGTCGCGCCGGCTCGACGTGCCCGTCGGCGAGACGGCGCGCCCGCTGGACAGCCGGATCGCCGCGGTGCGCGCCCGCGAGGCGAGCTTCGGCAACCTCGTCGCCGACGCGCTGCGCGAGGCGACGCAGTCCGACATCGCGGTGATGAACGGCGGCGGCATCCGCGGCAACCGCCTCTACCCGGCCGGGACCGTGCTGACGCGGCGCGACATCCTCACCGAGCTTCCCTTCGGCAACACCATCGTTTCGGTGGCGATCACCGGCGCGCAGGTCCGCGCCCTGCTGGAGACCGGTCTCGGCGAGTTCGGCCGCCCGGCCGGTCGCTTCGTGCAGGTCTCGGGGCTGACCGTGCGGGTGGATCCCGACGCGCCGGCCGGCGCCAGGATCGTGTCCGTGCAGGTCGGCGGCGCGCCCCTCGACGAGGCCCGCACCTACCGCGTCGCGTCCAACAACTTCCTGTACGAAGGCGGCAACGGCTACGGCATGCTGGCGCAAGGGCGGACGCTGGTCGGCGCGACCGATGGCGGGCTCGTCGCCAACGCGGTGATCGACTATGTCGCCCGCCACGCGCCGATCGCCGTGCGCGAAGGCGAGCGCATCCTGGTCGGTCGATGACGAAGCTTTCCGCCTCCTCAGCCCTCGCCGACTTCCGGGCGAGCGGTTCTCCATGGCTCGCCCTACCGTTCTTCGCCGGCGGCGCGGCGGACGCCGTCGCGGCGCGCGTCGACGAACGCATCGCGGCGGGCGCGGAGGTGCTGCCGGCGCCCCAAAACATCTTCGCCGCCCTGGCGCTGACGCCGCTCCCCGAGGTGAAGGTCGTGATCCTCGGGCAGGACCCTTACCCGACGCCGGGGGACGCCAACGGCCTCGCCTTCTCCTATGTCGGCGCACGCCGCCTGCCGGCCTCGCTCAAGGTGATCCTCGCCGAAGTCGAGCCGGCCAAGCCGACGCGTGGCGACCTCACGCCTTGGGCGCGGCAGGGCGTTCTGCTCCTGAACAGCGCCCTCACCGTCGAGGCCGGCCAAGCCGGCGCGCATCTCCGCTACGGCTGGGCGGCGCTCGCCGACGAGGCGGTCGCGGCGGTGTCGGCCCGCGCGACGCCCGCCGCGTTCCTGCTCTGGGGGGCGCAGGCGCGGGCGCGCGCCGCGCTGGTCGACCGCGACCGCCACGGCGTGTTCGAGAGCGGGCACCCATCGCCGCTGAACCGCGCCCGCGACTTCCCGGGCTCGGCCCCGTTCGGACGCGCCAACGCCTGGCTCGCCGAGCGCGGACTGGCGCCGATCGAATGGCGCCTGCCCTGAAGGCTACTGGGCCGGCTTCGGCGCAGGCGCCGGCTCGGCGGGCTTGTCGGCACCGGGGGCGGGGGCCGCGTCGGCGCCTGCCGGCAGCAGCACGTTCTTGGCGACCGTGCCCTCGGGGCCGTATTCGCCGGCGACCGCGAGGCAGGCCTTCTCGCGGTTCTGCGCCATGTCGTTCGACATCAGCGCGAAGGTCGACTGCACCCGCCCGCCGAACGGGCCGCGCGGGCTGACGTCGGCCGAACGGGTGCCCTGCTTGACCAGCAACGCCTCGAAGGTGTCGGTGCCGATGCGGTAACCGCAGACGTTCGAGGCCGCGAAGATGTAGGCGGCGAATTCCAGCGCCCGCGGCGCCGGCGCGTTGCGGATCTGCGCCTCGGCGGGCACCGCAGCGAGGGTGGCGGTCAGCAGGGCGGCCGCGGCGGCCAGGGTTGCGAGCAGGCGCATGGGCGTAGGTTTCCTCGATGTCGGGGCGACGACTTCTTCCGAGTCGCTGAGAGGGGCGGGATACGCCGAACGGTGAGCGCCGCACAGGGGGACCGACCCGGCGGATTGCCTCAGGACGATCACGGCAAAGGCCGCCGCAAAAATACGGTTAAGCGTTACCTGCGTTGCAATCGTGCCGTGCGCTGCCAGCGCGGCATTGGGCATCCCGCCCCCTTGTCCAGCACCAGACGGTCGCAGGACCTGTTTCGACTTGATCACGCCCGGCGCGCTCATGCGAAGCCTACTATTAACCGGTGACGCGCAGATCGGAGTTCGACCTCTTCCGCACAGAGCCGGACCGGACGCCGCATGCACTTCGCCCTCGACCGACGCGCAGAACCAGATCCCGCCTTCGCCCCGCCCCCCTTGCGCCTGGCGGATGCCGGCGGAACGCCCTCGGGCGAGCGCCGCAACCGCTACGCCCGCTGGGCCCTCCATGAAGGCCTCGGCGAGGGCGACGTCGTCGCCCTGCTGATGCGCAACCAGCCCGACCTGCTGGCGATCTGGCAGGGCCTCGGCTCCGTCGGCGTCACCGTGGCGCCGCTCGACCTGACCCTGCGCGGGGCGGCGCTCGCCCGCAGCCTCGACGCGATCGGCCCGCGCCACCTCTTCGTCGATTCCGGCCTCGCGGAAATCCTATGCGGCGTGCAGGGCCTCGTGTCGGTCCAGCCGCTGGTGTGGTGGCACGGCGGCGCCGACTTCGCCCGGATCGACCTCGAGATCGCCGAATACGACGACGCCCCGCTCGACCCGCAGGAATCGGCCCCGCGGCGCGCCTGAGAGATCCGCGAAACCTGGCGAGACCGTGTTAGGTTGGGAAACCATCGACACGGGAGCCACGGCATGTCCTCCACCGCGACGCAGACCGCACGCGCCGACGCGCCGCTTCTGCTGCGCGAAGATGCCGGCGGCATCGCCACGCTGACGCTGAACCGTGGCCCGGCGCGCAACGCGCTTTCGCTCGGGCTGATGGCGGCGCTGCAGGACGCCCTCGACGCGATCGCCGAGGACCGGGCCGTCCGCGTCGTCGTGCTGCGCGGGGCCGGCCCGGCCTTCTGCGCCGGGCACGACCTCAAGGAGATGCGCGCCCATCCCGGGCGGGAGGCAGCCGCCGAGGTGTTCCGCGCCTGCTCGCGCCTCATGCTGGCGATCACCCGGCTACCGCAGCCGGTGATCGCCCAGGTGCACGGCATCGCCACCGCCGCCGGGTGCCAGCTCGTCGCGACCTGCGACCTCGCGATCTGCGCCGACGACGCGCGCTTCGCGACGCCCGGCGTCAACATCGGCCTGTTTTGCTCGACGCCGATGGTCGCGCTCTCGCGCGCCGTGCCGCGCAAGGTCGCAATGGAGATGCTGCTGCTCGGCGAGCCGGTGGACGCCGCGGAGGCTTTCCGCATCGGCCTCGTCAACCGCGTGGTTCCCGCGGCCGACCTCGACGCGACGGTGCGGGCGACGGCGTCCCGCATCGCCGAGAAGTCGGCGCGGGTGCTGGCGATCGGCAAGGAGGCCTTCGGCCGCCAGGAGGAGCTCGGCCTGGAGGAGGCCTACGCCTACGCCGCCAAGGTGATGACCCGGAACATGATGCTTGCCGAGGCCGGCGAAGGCATCGACGCGTTCCTGGAGAAGCGCACCCCGATCTGGCCGGCGTGAGGCCTCAGCCGCGCCCCGCGGGGCCGGGGAAGCGGCGCGCGAACCAGTCGCGCAGCACCGCGCGCTCGTAGTACAGGCCGCCCGTCGCAAAGCGCGGGTTCGCCGTCAGCATGAAGTTGATGTCGGTGGCGGTGTCCTCGCCGCTGGCGACCACACGCCGGCCCCGCCGCAGCGCGTAGGCGAAACGGATCCGCGGGGGCGTCGAATCCTGGACCACACGCAGCCCACCCGGGGTGCCGAAGCCCGGCTGCTCGTATCCGGCGAGGTCGATGTCGAGGACGGTGACGTCGAGGCTCTCGTCCGGGCCGAGGCGCCGGCTGCCGAGTTCCTGGAAGATCCGCGTCATCTCGGCGAGCGTCGTGCGCAGGCTCCGGCCCGACGCGCCCCAGCGGTCCTCGGCGTCGGTGAAGCGCTCGGGCGCCACGTAGCGCACGCCGACCTCGGCGACGGCCGGGCCGGCGAGCGCCAGCCCCGCCAGGGCGGCGAGCGCGAGACGCCTCATTGCTTGGTGCGGTTGATCACCGCCAGCAACGCCCGGGCGACCGGCTCGGTGACGTTGCGGCGATACTTGCGGTGGACCAGCTGACCGTTGTGGTAGACGTCGTGCTCGACGTAGAGCCGCTCGCCGTCCCAGCGGACGATGTTGTCGGTCTCGGTGGTTTCCTCGACGCCGAGGTCGTCCCGAAGGATCGCGCTGCCGGTCTGGGTGAACATGCGCAACTCCTCGCACTCCGATCGGGGATCGCCAGCGCGGACGATCCCTCCGTCGAGGGCCACAATAGGCAACCGGCGCGGACTGCGCCAGTTCTCGCGACGGCTCCCGAGGCTGCGACGCCTGACAGGCGACCGCCGGTCTCGCTCCCGATCAGATCAACGAACCGTGACCTGATCCTTGATCTTGTCGTAGGTGGCGCGGCTGAGCACGCGCTTCGACAGCAGCTGGTCGATCGAAGCGTAGGGCCGCCGCTGGATGATCGCCCGCCCGATGCTGCCGCCGCCGCGCAGACCGTTCAGATCCGCGACCGACGCGGTGTTGAGGTCGACGAGTGCCAACGCCCTCGGGCCGCCGGTTTCGGCGGCCGCCTCCACCTCCGCCCGCCCGGCAGGCTGGGAGGCGTCCAACTCGGGGGCGACGGTTCGCGGCTCAGGGGACGTTTGCGGGACGGCGGGTGCCTCGGCCGTCGGCTGAGGCGCGGGCGTCGGCATGGTTGCCGGCGCAGGCATGGGAGCGGGTGCAGGCGGACGTGTCAGGGCCGTGTCGCGCCGCGGCGCCGTCGAGGGCACCGGCACCGACGGCCCGACCTGTCGCGGCGGCGGGGCTGTCGCCGCGGGCGGCGTCGCGACGGGCCGCTCGTCCACGGGGGCTGCGCCGTGCGGCAAAAAGTACTGGACCAGGGCGGCGAGGCAGCCCGCGACGACCAGCAGAAGCGAAATCCGCAGAATCGCCGAACCGCTCAGCATCTCCTCTCCCATCCCTGTGATTTTTCAAACTCTTGCCAGGATAGGGACTTCACGCTGCTTGAGCAAAGCGCGGCATCGACGATCGAGGCGTCGTCAACAGGTGTCGGGGCCAAGACATCACCATCGAGACGTCGCCTTCCGACGACGCCAACGGCGGGAACTTGATCGAACGTCCCGCCGGGGCCGACGCGCATCCAGCCTCCGGCATCGACGCCGGGTCCTCGGCGGCCCATACCGGCCGGAATGCCGACCACCCGTCTCGACACCGTCCTCGCCGCTCCCGTCGCCGCGGCGCGGCGCCATCTCGCCGAACGCTTCGGATCGGTGCGCTACCTGCCGGCCCTGTTCGCGCAGGTGCGCGCCGCGAGCCCGCGCCTGTTCGCCGCAAGCCTCGCCCTGCGCCTCGTCGGCGCCGGCCTCCCGGTGGCGACCCTATGGCTCGCCAAGCTGATCCTCGACGCGATCGTGGCGGAGCACGCCCGGCCGCGCGCCACCCCGATGAGCTTCGACGCGTGGCTCTCGGACCCGCACCTGTCGCGGCTCGCCGCCCTCGTGGCCGCCGAGCTCGCGCTGGCGATCCTCGCCGACCTGATCGGCCGCCTGAGCACGCTCGTGGACGGCTTGCTCGGCGACCTCTACTCCAACGCCGCCTCGCTGCGGCTGATGCGCCATGCGGCGGCCCTCGACCTCGCCCAGTTCGAGGACAGCGCGCAGCAGGACCGGCTCGAGCGGGCGCGCCGGCAGGTCACCGGTCGCACCAGCCTGATCGGCCAGGCGTTCGGGCAGGGGCAGGCGCTGGTGACGCTGCTGTCGTTCGCGGCCGGCGTCGCGGTCTACACCCCCTGGCTGATCGTGCTGATCGCGGCGGCCTTGATCCCCGCCTTCCTCAACGAGGCGCACTTCACCCGCGCCGGCTACCGCCTGGCCTGGATGCGAACCCCGGAGCGGCGGCGGATCGACTACCTGCGCTACCTCGGCGCCAGCGTCGAATCGGCCAAGGAGGTCAAGCTGTTCGGCCTGAACGGCTACATCACCGACCTCTATGCCGGCTTGGCCGACAAGGTGGTGGCCGACAACCGCGCCTTAGCGATCCGCCGCGCCGGCTGGGGCGGCGCGTTCGCCGCGCTCGGGACGCTGGCCTACTACGCCGCCTACGCCGTCATCGTCTGGCGCACGGTGGCGGGCGGCTTCTCCATCGGCGACCTCGCCTTCCTCGCCGGCGCCTTCCAGCGCCTGCGCGGGCTGATCGAGGGCCTGCTGCTCGGCTTCACCCAGATCGCGGGCCAGTCGCAGTACCTGGAGGACCTGTTCTCGTTCTTCGCGATCGAACCGTCGATCCACTCGCCCGACCGCCCCGTGCCCATGCCGGCGCCGATCCGGCAGGGCCTGACGTTCGAGGATGTCGGCTTCCGCTATCCCGGTTCGGAGGCCTGGGCGGTGCGGCACCTCAGCTTCACGCTGGCGGCCGGCGAGACCCTGGCGCTCGTCGGCGAGAACGGCGCCGGCAAGACCACCATCGTCAAGCTGATGACCCGTCTCTACGACCCGACCGAGGGGCGCATCCTGCTCGACGGCCTGCCGCTGCCGGCCTACGACCTCGACGCGCTGCGCGCCCGCATCGGCGCGATCTTCCAGGACTTCGTCCGCTTCGACCTCACCGCCGGCGAGAACGTCGCCGTCGGGCGGATCGAGGCGCGGGACGATTCCGAGCGCATCGGCCGGGCGGCGGTGCGCGGCCTCGCCGACGCGGTGATCGCGCGGTTGCCGGGCGGCTACGACCAGCCTCTCGGCAAGCGCTTCGACGGCGGCGTCGACCTCTCCGGCGGCCAATGGCAGAAGATCGCCCTGTCGCGGGCCTACATGCGCGACGCCGAGATCCTGATCCTCGACGAGCCGACGGCGGCGCTCGACGCGCGCGCCGAGTACGACGTGTTCCGCCGCTTCCGCGATCTCAGCGCGGGCCGGGCGGCGGTGCTGATCTCGCACCGCTTCTCCACCGTTCGGATGGCCGACCGCATCCTCGTGCTGGAGGACGGCAAGGTGCTCGAAGCCGGCACGCACGACGCGCTCCTCGCCCGCCGCGGCCGCTACGCCGAGCTGTTCGAGCTCCAGGCGGCCGGCTACCGCTGATCCGGCCCGGCATTGCTCCGGATCTGGCATTGCTCCGCGCCCGGCACCCACTACCTGCAGCCTGCGCATGCGCATGACTTTTCACCTCGGCGGTCGCCGCCTCGGGAGTTTCCACGATGCCACGTCACGCCACCGCCCTCGTCGCCGCGCTCCTCGCCGGCGCGGCCTGCTTCGGCGAAACGGCGCACGCGGCGCCGGCGACCCCGGATGCCGCGACCAAGCCGGCGCCCGAGAGTCCGAAGTCCCAAAAGCCCGAGCCGGTGATCCTCGCCAACCATAAGGCGGTCTACGACCTGTCGCTGGCCTCCAGCGGCGGCACGCGGTCGGTCGAGAGCGCGCGCGGGCGCATCGTCATCGACTTCAAGGGCGACGCGTGCCGCGGCTACACCATGCAGACGCGGCAGGTGACCGTGCTCGAATCGGGCGAGAGCGGCGGCCGCACCTCGGACCTGCGCAACACCACCTTCGAGGGCGGCGAGGCCCGCGACTTCCGCTTCCGCACCGTGACGGTGCTGAACGGCCAACCGAGCCCGGCCGTGGACGGCACGGCGGATGCGAACGGCGACGCCTTCAAGATCCGGCTCAAGGAGCCGAAGAAGGAGCAGGTCTCGGCCGACGGCCCGGTGCTGTTCCCGAGCCTGCACATGCGCCGCCTCGTCCAGGCCGCGCGGGCGGGCGAGACCACGATGTCGGCCAAGGTCTTCGACGGCTCGGACGACGGCAAGAAAGTCTACGACACCCTCGCGATCATCGGCCGCCGCGCCACGGGGTCGACGAACGCCGCCGCGTCCGACCGCGACAAGCCCCTGCACGAGGGCGCGATGGCCGCCGTGCCGCACTGGCCGGTGACCTTGAGCTACTTCACCCAAGGGGAGGGCGAGCGCACCCCGATCTACACCCTGACCTTCGACCTCTACGAGAACGGGGTCAGCGGCGCGCTCAAGCTCGATTATGGCGACTTCGCCATCCTCGGCGACATGACCCGCCTCGACCTCGACAAGGCGCCGGACAAGCCCTGCGCCCCGTGAGCGGCGCGGCGGCGCCTGTCAGAACTCGTCGGAGCCGCGCGGGGAGAGCCGTCCCCACGCCGCCGCGATCCGCTCGGGCTTGATGTCGAGCCCCTTGGCGCAAGCGAGCAGGACACCCTCGTCGCCCATGACGTGGTCGAGGACGCCCGCCAGGAACGCCGGGTCGGACAGAGACGCCCGCACGGTCTCGGGCGACAGGCCGGTGGCGTTCAGGAACGGGAACAGCCGGTCCTCGTCGGCGACGATCCAGCCGAGCACGTCCACGGCCAGGTTGTGGTCCGCTCCGGTGGCTCGCCCGGACCCATCGTCTTGAAGTGATTTGCGATTCATCAACATCTGGCGCTTACAAAGGAGGGAAGTCGGGTAACGTCCCGTAAAGGACGCGCGGCGGCACCGGGATCGAAGCGTGATGAAGAAGACGGTGCTCATCGTCGAGGACAACGAACTGAACATGAAGCTCTTCAACGACTTGTTGGAGGCCCATGGCTATGCGACCCTCAAGACGGCCAACGGCATCGAGGCGATCGAGCTCGCCCGCGCCCACCATCCCGACCTCATCCTGATGGACATCCAGCTCCCAGAGGTCTCGGGTCTCGAAGTGACCAAATGGCTCAAGGAGGACGACGACCTCAAGCACATTCCGGTCGTCGCGATCACCGCCTTCGCCATGAAGGGCGACGAGGAGCGCATCCTCGAAGGGGGCTGCGAGGCCTATTTGTCCAAGCCGATCTCCGTCGCGAAGTTTTTGGCAACAGTTCGCACGTATCTTGCCGACAAGTAGGGTTCGGATCGAGCCCTCGCCGGCGCCTTCGATCGCCCGCTGAAATTTTGTGCGAGGAACGATGTCGGCCCGCGTCCTGATCGTCGACGACCTCTTCCCGAACGTGAAGCTTCTGGAGACGAAGCTCGCGCTGGAATATTTCGACACCGTCGCGGCCATGAACGGCCCGGACGCGATCGCGATCTGCGAGAAGGGTCTGTGCGACATCGTCCTGCTCGACGTGATGATGCCCGGCATGGACGGGTTCGAGGTCTGCCGCATCCTCAAGAACAACCCGCTCACCGCGCACCTGCCGGTGGTGATGGTCACGGCCCTCGACCAGCCCTCGGACCGCCTGAAGGGCCTCGACGCCGGCGCCGACGACTTCCTGACGAAACCGATCGACGACACCGCCCTGTTCAGCCGTGTGCGCAGCCTCGTTCGCCTCAAGGCCGTCACCGACGAGCTACGCAGCCGCGCGCTGGCCTCGCGCGAGTTCGGCATGGGCGACCCGCTGGCGCTCGCGACCGCCGAGACCGGCCTCAACGCCAGCCTGCTGCTGGTCGAGGACCGGCGCGGCTCGGCCGAGCGGATGGCGGCGGCGCTCGGCCAGTACCACACGGTCACGGTCGAGGCCGACCCGCAGGCGGCGATCCACGTGGCGGCCGAGGGCAACTTCGACCTCGTGCTCGTCAGCCTCGACCTCGAAGGCTTCGACGGGCTGCGCCTGTGCAGCCAGCTGCGCAGCCTGGAGCGCACCCGGCAGGTGCCGCTGATCATGGTGGCCGAGGCGCATGACCGCGCCCGGATCGTGCGCGGCCTCGATTTCGGGGTGCACGACTACCTCCTGCGCCCGGTCGACCGGAACGAGCTGGTGGCGCGGGTCCGGACGCAGATCCGCCGCAAGCGCTTCTCCGAGGTGCTGCGCGGCGCCGTGCAGGCCTCGATGGAGATGGCCGTCACCGACGGGCTCACCGGCCTGCACAACCGGCGCTACCTCGACAATCACCTCGCCGGCCTGTTCGCCGATCCGCGGCTGCGCGAGCGCCCGGTGGCCGGGCTGATCCTCGACATCGACCACTTCAAGGCGATCAACGACACATACGGCCACGAGGCCGGCGACGAGGTGCTGCGCACCTTCGCCGAGCGCGTGCGCCTGCACACCCGCACCATCGACATCGTCGCCCGCTACGGCGGCGAGGAGGTGGTCATCCTACTCCCCGACGCCGGGCTCTCCGAGGCCTACGCCATCGCCGAGCGCATCCGCGAGCGGATCGAGGGCACGCCGTTTCAGGTTCACCGCGACACCCGCAGCGTCGCCGTCACCGTCTCGATCGGCGTCGCGAACCGGCGGCCCGAGGATGTCGGCCCCGGCGAGATGCTGAAGCGGGCCGACCTCGCGCTCTACCGCGCCAAGGCTTCGGGCCGGAACCGTGTCGAGGCCCAGGCGGCCTGACACCCGCCGACATCGGCCGAGCCGCCTCCGCTCGCCCCGACGTCGCCGCACCGCCGGTTGACACCCGTCCACGCTTCGCCAACACCTCGCGCCGTTCGCGGCCGGGGCCGCCGGCACCTGCACCCGCGGCCGCTCCGGCCTTCGGATGGGAGTCCTGTGACGACGATGGCGGCGATGCGCTCCTACCTCGATTTCGAGAAGCCCGTGGCCGAGCTGGAGGCGAAGCTCGAAGAGCTTCGCGCCGTCGGCGCCCGCGACGGCGCGGTCGCGATCAGCGAGGAGGTCGGGCGGCTGGAGGCGAAGGCGGCGCAGGCGCTGGCCGAGATCTACGCCAACCTCACCCCCTGGCAGAAGACGCAGGTCGCCCGGCATCCGCAGCGCCCGCATTTCGTCGATTACTGCGCCGGGCTGATCGAGGAATTCACGCCGCTGGCCGGCGACCGCGGTTTTGGCGAGGACGCGGCGATCGTCGGCGGCATGGGACGCTTCCGCGGCCGTCCGGTCTGCGTGCTCGGCCAGGAGAAGGGCGCGACCACCGAGACGCGCCTGCGCCACAACTTCGGCATGGCGCGGCCCGAGGGTTACCGCAAGGCGGTGCGCCTGATGGAGCTCGCCGACCGCTTCGGGCTGCCGGTGCTGGCCTTCGTCGACACCGCCGGCGCCTTTCCCGGCATCGAGGCGGAGGAGCGCGGGCAGGCCGAGGCCATCGCCCGCTCGACGGAGGCTTGCCTCGGCCTCGGCGTGCCCAACGTCGCCCTGGTGATCGGGGAGGGTGGCTCGGGCGGCGCCATCGCGCTCGCCACCGCCAACCGCGTCTTGATGATGGAGCACGCGATCTACGGCGTGATCTCGCCGGAGGGCGCCGCCTCGATCCTGTGGCGCGACCAGGGCCGCGCGCCCGACGCCGCCACCGCGATGAAGATCACCGCGCAGGACCTGATGCGCCTCGGCATCATCGACACCATCGTTCCCGAGGCGACCGGCGGCGCCCACCGCGACCGCTCAGGCGCCATCGCGGCCGCAGGCGACGCCCTGGCCGGCGCGCTCGCCGAGTTCGACGGGGTCGGCGCCGACGAAATCCGCGACCGGCGCGCCCGCAAGTTCCTCGAGATCGGCCGGCGCCTGTGAGCGGTCAGGAACCCGACGGCCCCTACGGCACCGGCTTCCTGCGCGGGCTTGGACGCAGGCTCGGCGGTCTGCTCGCCAGCGAGCGCGAGCCCGGCCTCGTCAACCACGTCTCGCTCGGCGCCCACTGCCAGATGGCGCATGTGCTGAAGACGCTCGGGCTGCGCACCTGGTCGGGGCCGTTCGACTGGATCTTCACCATGCCGGGAATGGTCCGCGACTGCCTCGCCGACGACTTCGCCGACCTCCTCGATAGGACCCAGCTCGAGACGATCCCCCTGGCCGAGCGGCAAGGCGAGGGCATCTGGCGCGGACGCCATAGGCTGTACCGCGAGCGCCACGGCCTCGAATGCGTGTTCAACCACCACGACCCGGCCGCCGACGACGCCGACTACCGCTTCCTTGCCGACGGCGTCCGACGCCTGCGGATCGCTTTGGCGAACCCCGCCGCCGAGAACCGATTCTGGCTGCTGACGCACCTCCACACCCCGATGGACGTAGTACAATCCATCTGCGACGCTTTGGCACAGTCAGAGTCACGGAACCATTTAACGTTTTTGCAACACCTGCCGGGGGCGTGCGAACGCCGCGTTGTCACCGGCGAGGCGACGCGGCCGGACCTGCGTTGGCTTGCGGTGGAAACCCCTTCCGCATCAATCGGTTTGCGGCTCGCCGAGCCTGCAGACGACGCCTTCCTCATCGACGTGATCGCGGCGGAGTCGCGGCGCCCGGTGCCGCCATCCCCGTGATCCCCACGTTGGCCGTGCAGGGCAGGGCGGCGGGACGCCGATCCTTGCGGTAACGGAGGGGTAAGTTTACCAAAGCTAGAAAGTGGGGGAGTGACGCACGACGGTTGCCGCCAAGGCCCGCGCGCGGTGTGTTCGAGGACGAGGTTCCCCCATGGCTGTGCGCCGGTTCGCCGTTGCAAGTCTCGATCGCGCGTCCCGTTTGCTCGCGCCCGTCGTCGTCGCGGCCGCCGTGACCCTCGGCGGCTGCCAGGACGGGATGATCAACGGCGCCTCGACGCGCTCGCTGACGCCGATCCCGCCGCAGACCCTGTCCCTGATGCAGACCAAGGGCATGCAGCAGGGCGATCCGATCCTGATCCGCGCCTACAAGAAGGAAGCGGAGATGGAGGTGTGGAAGCGCGGCACCGACGGCCGCTACGCGCTCCTGAAAACCTATCCGATCTGCCGCTGGTCGGGCCAGCTCGGGCCCAAGCGCAAGCAGGGCGACCGCCAGGCGCCCGAGGGGTTCTACACGATCACCCCCGCCCAGATGAACCCGAACTCGTCCTACTACCTGTCCTTCGACACCGGATTCCCAAACGCCTACGACCGGGCGAACGGCAGCACCGGCAACTACCTGATGGTCCACGGAACCTGTTCGTCGGCCGGGTGCTTCGCGATGACCGACGCGTCGATGTCGGAGATCTATGCCGTCGCCCGCGAAGCCTTCGCCGGCGGGCAGCGCGCCTTCCAGTTCCAGTCGTATCCGTTCCGGATGACGGCCTCGAACATGACCAAGTACCGCAACGACCCGAACGCCCCGTTCTGGCGCAACCTCAAGGAGGGGGCCGACTACTTCGAGACCCTGCGCGACGAGCCGAAGGTCGGGGTCTGCGGCACGAAGTACGTGTTCGGCGGCGCCGACGCGGCGGCCGGGTCGTGCACGCCCAAGGTCGACCCGCTGGTCGCCGAGAAGCGCGCCCACGACAACCACGAGATCGCAGAGCTCGTCGCCAAGGGCACGCCGGCGACGCGAGTGGTCTACGACGACGGCGGCGGCAACCCGGTGTTTCGCGCCGAGCAGAGCACGGCCTTCGCCAACCTGTCCGGCACCGAGACCGAGCTGCCCTACAGCGCCAAAGATTACGGGCGGCACAACCTCGGCGACGTGAGCCGCCCAGAGAGCTTGGCCGCGGGCCCGCGCGAGATCGAGGTCGACGCCAAGGGCCGGCCGGTGATGCTCGCCGCCGCCCCCGAGGCGCCGATCCCGACGAAGGCCGCCGCCGCCGCCCTCGGCAAGGGGGGCAAATCGGATGCGGCCAAGTCCGATACGGGTAAGTCCGATACGGGTAAGTCCGATGCAGGAAAGCCCGGCGCGTTGAAGCCCGCGGCCCGGACGCTGATGGCCAAGCAGCCCGGCCCGGCCGACGACGACGCCAAGGTGACCGAGAAGGCGACCGAGAAGGCCAAGCCCGTCCGCATCGCGGTCGCCGGCGCGGACGACGACCCGAGCGCCTACCAGAAGCTCCTCGGCAAGGTCTTCAACAAGGAGACCGCGCCGGCCCCGGCCACGCCCACCGCAGACGCGGTGGTGGCCGAGCCGATGAAGGCGGCGGCCCACAACGTGAAGATCGCCCACGTCGCGCCGCGCTCGGTCCACAAGGTGACGACGGCGCTTCGCACGGACAAATCCGACAAGGATTGATCGCCCGTCGAGCACCTGAAACGAAGAGAGCCGCCGGTCGCAGGACCGGCGGCTCTCTTCGTTCGCAGAGCGATACTTTTAGAGCAGCGGGCGGTCGCGGTTCATCAGCCAGAGCGCGTGGATCATGCCCGGCAGGCCGAACATCAGCGTCAGCACGATGTTTAGCAGGAACTGCAGGCCGATGCCGTTGGTCACGAGGACGGCGATCGGCGGCAGGAAGATCGCGAGGAGGATGCGGACGAGCGACGACACGGGAACTCCGGGTATGCGGGCGTTGTCGCAGGTGGAACGAAGCTCGGCCGTTTCCGTTCCAGCCCCGGCCGGGGGATCCCCCCGGCGTTCCGCGCACGCGCCGGCCATATCCCCGCCGTGAACTCGCCCGATGAGGCGGCCCGCGCGCCTTCCCGTCGAAGGCATCCCCGCGCCGCCGAGGGCGTTCCCCGTGACAGCACCGATCCGGCCCAACCCTCCCGACGGTCAGGCGATCCCGCGCGAGCGTCCCTGGACCGGGCCGGGCTTCGTCGAGTTCGTGGCGATCATCGCCCTGATGATGGCGGTCACCGCGATCTCGATCGACAACCTGCTGCCGGCCTTCCCGGCGATCCAGGACAGATTCGGGGTCAGCGACCCGAACCACCTGCAATGGCTGATCTACGTCTACATGATCGGGTTCGGCGCGGCGCAGATCGTCTACGGCCCGGTCTCCGACGCGCTCGGGCGGCGTCGCGTGCTGCTGGGCACGCTCGCCGTCTACGTCGCAGGCACGCTGCTGGCGATGGTCGCGCCGTCGTTCGGCTGGCTGCTCGCCGCCCGCGTGATCCAGGGGCTCGGCGCCGCAGGCGGCCGGGTGCTCTCGACCGCGATCGTGCGCGACCGCTTCGCCGGGCGCGAGATGGCGAGCGTGATGTCCTTCACCATGATGGTGTTCCTGATCGTGCCGATGATCGCGCCGGCGATCGGCGGGGCCATGCTCGCCCTCGGCTCCTGGACCTACGTCTTCGTCTCGATGCTCGGGCTCGCGGGGCTGCTCGCGGTCTGGTTCACGGCGCGCATGCCCGAGACCCTGCACCCGGAATACCGCCGGCCGCTCTCCTTCGCCTCGACCTGGGACGCGTTGCGCACGACGCTCCGCTGCCGCGTGGCGATCGGCTACGCCACCGCGCTCGGCCTGCTCACCGGCTGCATCATGGGCTATGTCGGCTCGGCCCAGCAGGTGTTCGACACCGGGCTCTACCACCTCGGCGCGCTGTTCCCCCTGGCCTTCGGCCTGGTCGCCGGCGCGATGGGCGCGGCGACCCTGGTCAACGCGCGGGTGGTCCGCCGCCTCGGGATGCGGGCGCTGTCGCATGCAGGCCTCACGGCCTTCGTCGCGGTGGCGCTCGGACAGGTCGCGATCGGGCTCAGCTATCGCGGGCATCCGCCGCTGGTCCTGTTCCTGGCCGTGCTGGCGGCCAACCAGTTCCTGATCAGCTTCGCGATGCCGAACTTCAACGCGCTGGCACTGCAGCCGCTGGGCGCGATCGCCGGCACGGCCTCGTCGTTCCTTGGGTTCTACACCACGATCCTCGGGGCGCTGTGCGGCTTCGTGATCGGCCAGTGCTTCGACGGCACCACCCTGCCGATCGCCTTCGGCTATGCCGGGCTCGGCGCCGCGGCGCTCCTGGTCGTGGCTTGGACCGAGCGCGGAAAGCTGTTTCGCGGCGGCGTCTCCGGTTGAGGGCGACCGCCGCTTAACCCGGTCTTCAGGGGCGCGGGGGACGATGCCGCCTTCGCCCCACACCACCGGAGTCCACGCGTGATCGCCCGAGCCCAGGACGGACTGCTCCTCGCTGCGCGCCTCTTGCTCGCGGCCGCGCTGCTGCCGACCGGCATCGCCCGCGCCCTCAACGTCTCGGGCTTCGCGCTGACGCTGGCCGGCGCCGGCGTCCCGGCCCCGAACGCGGTGGCGACGCTCGCCGTCGTGGTCCAGGTGTTCGGGCCGCTGGCGCTGATCGTCGGCGTGCTGCCGCGGATCACCGGCGTCGCGCTGGCCGGGTTCGCCGCCCTGACGGCGGTGCTGCTCCACGCCTTCTGGCAGTTCTCCGGCCCGGCGGCCGCAGCCGAGCGCACCCTGATGCTGGCCGATTTCGGGCTCGCGGGCGGCTTCCTGATCTATGCGCTGACCGGACCGGGCGCCTGGAGCTGGCAGGGCTGGCGCGCCGGCACGGCCTGCCGGCCCGTCGCGAAATCCGCGTCGAAAGCCTCGGCCAAAGGTGGCGCGAAGGCCAGCGCCAACTCAAACCGCCCCCGCCGCGCCAAGGCGGCCTGAGGCGGGCTCGCGGCGGACCGCGCTACCGCGCTGCGAGCGCGATCAGGCCGAGGTGCCCGGCGAGCCCGAGGAACCCGACGAGGTTGATCCCGAAGACCCGGCCGCGCAGCCTCACGTCGTCGGTCAGGGTCTGCACCGCCGTGTGAGCGAGGCGGCCGGCGACGAACAGCCACGCGCAGGCGACGTCGAACCGGCCGACTTCGCCCAGGGCGACCAGCAGCGCGACGCAGCCGACCATCAGAACCGGCAGCTCGAACTGGTTGGCGAGGTTCCGGGTGATCCGCGCGACCGCCCGCGGCTCGTCGCGCCCGAGCACGAAGGCGTCGTAGCCGACCTCGCCCCGCCCCACCGCGCGCAGGCGCGCCAGCGACAGCCAGACGTAGAGCGCCATCATCAGCCCGATCTGGGCCATCACCGGTTGCAGGATCAGGGCGTTCAAGGGAGGCCTCCGC